>JBDRNS010000001.1:0-29418 GCA_043810865.1 archaeon
ATTTCTCGGCTTGTCGACGTCAAGCCCTTTCATGTCTGCAATGTAATATGCAAGAAGTTGCAGAGGAAGAACATTCAGCACAGGAGAAATTTCGCTCCTTGTTTTTGGAATTATAATCATATTTTCAGAGAGCTGTCTTAATTTTTCATCATCTTCGTTTGAAATTATTATAATTCTTCCTTTTCTTGCTTTTACTTCCTGAATGTTGCTAAGAATTTTTTCGTAAGTTGAATCCTTCGGCGCGAGGAAAACAACAGGCATATTCTCATCGATTAAAGCAATCGGGCCGTGCTTCATTTCCGCAGCAGGATAACCCTCTGCATGAATATAAGAAATTTCTTTTAGTTTCAAAGCACCTTCCAATGCAACCGGAAAATTAATTCCTCTGCCAAGGTAAAGAAAATTTCTGCTGTCTTTGAATTTTTCTGCAATTAATTTTATTTCATCGGAAATTTTCAAAATTTCATCAATTTTATCTGGGAGATTTATTATTTGTTCCACAAGTTCAATGTCAATTTTCTTGAATTTTTCCTGTTTTATGAACAAAGCAAACAAAAGCAGAGCCATAATTTGAGAGGTAAATGCTTTTGTTGAAGCAACACCGATTTCAGGACCTGCGTGAAGGTAAATTCCTGTATCAACCTCTCTTGAAATTGTTGAACCGACGACATTTATTATTCCCATTGTTTTTGCATTTTTTGACTTTGCTTCCTTTAATGCAGAAAGAGTGTCTGCTGTTTCTCCTGACTGAGAGATTACAATCACCAAATCATTTTCATTCAGGATAGGATTTCTATATCTGAATTCTGATGCATAATCAACTTCTACAGGGATTCCTGTGATTTCTTCAATGATATATTTTCCAATCAATCCTGAATGCCAACTTGTTCCGCATGCAACAATTACAATCCTTTTAACCAAATCTAAATTTAAATTAAGAGATAGTTTTATTCTGTTGTTTTTTACTCTTCCGCGAAGGAGATTCTTTATTGTCTCCGGCTGTTCAAAAACTTCTTTCAGCATAAAATGCTTGAAACCGGATTTTTCCATCTGCTCTACTTCCCATTTTATTTCATAAATTTCCTTGTTGACATTATTTCCCTTAAAATCAAGAGCAAAAAAACCATTTTTGTCCAGAGACGCGATTTCATTATCATTAAGATATACAACTTTTTTCGTGTGGTTTAGAATTCCTGTCGCGTCGGAAGTAACAAACATTTCTCCGTCGCCGACGCCAATTATCAGCGGAGAACCGCGCCGTGCAATAACTATCTTGTTTTCATTTTTGTGCAGAACAGCCAGCCCAAATGCACCTTCAACAATTGCCAATGCTTCAGAAACAGCTTTTTCAAGATTTCCAAAATAAAATTTTTCAATAAGGTGTGCAAAAATTTCTGAATCGGTTTCTGATTTTATTTTATGTCCTTCTTTTTTCAGCAAACTCCTCAAAGAATTATGATTCTCAATTATTCCATTGTGGACAATTGCTACCTCATTTTTGCAATCCAAATGGGGGTGGGCATTAATTTCATTTGGTTCTCCGTGAGTTGCCCAGCGCGTGTGTGCGATTCCAAGATTTCCATGAATATTTCTTATTTCTTCGCCAAGTTCAAGCTCAGAGATTCTTCCTTCTTTTTTTGCAACATTCAATTTGTTTTTATTTACAAGACAAATTCCTGCGCTGTCATATCCCCTATATTCAAGTTTTTTCAATCCTTCTATAAGAACATCAACAATATTTTTATCTCCGATATAACCAATGATTCCACACATATTATCAAGAAATTTGTCAGGGAACAGACAAGCCCGCAATTTCCTCCCCAATTAGTTTTTTCGCAAATTCAAAGAGTTCCTGCAGTTTTTCCTTATTTTTTGATTCGCTGTTAAGCTTTATCACAGGCATGGTGTTTGAAGCGCGAATGAGAAAACTTCCTTCGCCTTTCATGACTTTTACACCATCAAGAGAAAAGACATTATAATTTTCATTTTCAAGCCGCTGTTTTATTTTTTCTATTACAGAAAATTTATGCTCATCATCACATGGTATTTCAAGAATATCTGTAGAATGATATTTTGGAATTTGGGAAGCAAGCTCGGAAAGTTTTTTGTTTTCCGAGGACATAATTTCAACCATTTTCAACGCAGCATAAATGGCGTCGTCAAATCCATGTATGTCTGAAAAATAAAGATGATTGCTGTATTCCCCTCCGAAGATTGCGTTTTCTTCAATCATTCTGTTAACTATAAATGCATGCCCCACACGATTGACTAAAGGAATTCCATTATTTTCTTTTATAAAGTCCTCAACTGCTGAAGAACATGTAACATCAAATACGATTTTTCCGCCGGGATTATTTTTAAGATAATGTTTTGAGAAAATTCCTATTGTAATATTTCCCGAGCCAAGATAATTTCCCATTTCATCAATAAATGCAACTCTGTCTGCATCGCAGTCGAAACCAATCCCAATATCCGCATCTGCTTCCAGAACTTTTTCTTTCAGAAGTTGCAAGTCGTTTTCTCTTACATCAGGAGCCCTTGCAGGGAAATCACCATGAGGATAATCATTTATCGAGATAACATCATGTCCTGCTTTCTCAAAAAGATTTTTTGCTATTTTTGATGCAGAACCATTTCCAGGATCTAAAACAACCCTTAAATTCCTCGAAGAATTTATTTTCCCCAGAAGAAAATTTTCATAATCCCTAAAAGCGTCAATTTTTATTATATTTCCTTTTTTCTCTGAATTAAAAAATTGTTCTGAAAAAACAATTTCTTTTATTTTTTCCATACCCATGCCTTCAGAGCAAAAATGCCCGCTACTGTTAATCATAATAAAACCATTCCACTCTGAGGGATTGTGAGAGGCAGTTACCATTATTCCTCCATCAAGTTTTTTATTTTTGATTAAAATTGACAACATAGGGGTTGTAACCAAACCAAAATCAATTATGTTGCATCCTGAAGAAATCACGCCGCCCATTAATCCTATTGAAAGTATGTCGCTGCTGTTCCTCACATCTCTTCCTAAAGCAATGGTTTTTCCATTTCCAACAAAGGTTCCGAATGCTTTTCCAATCAAATTTGCAATTTCTTCTGTCAAGTCCTTTCCATAAATTCCCCTGACATCATACGCGCGGAAAATATTTTTGTTCATTTTTGTATCTATTGTAAATTTTGTTCCACTTCATTTAACGTCGGGAAAAGAGTTCCGCTTAATCTTAAAACAGCCATTGCATTCCCGAATTTTGCGGCAGAATCCAAATCATCCTCTTTCAATAAAGAATAAATAACTCCTGCATTTTGCAAATTACCGCATCCCGTCGGATTGATATATCCTTTTGTTTCAGGAGGTTGCTGATGGACATAACAATTTTTTGTCACAATCATTGTTCCAAGAGGACCATAATGAACATTGACAATTTTAACTCCTCTATCAATTAATCTGTGAGCATATTCCAAAGCCCTTTCAGGAACCATGTATTTCTCCAATTCAGAATTGTCCAGCAGAGGTTCATCAGATTTTCTTCCCAGTCGATGGAGTTCTTTTTCATTTGCACACAATAAATCAATTTGAGGAGTTACTTCAGAAATCAATTCTTCAAGCAATCGTTTTTCCCATGAATCAGGATTACTCATATCCAAAGCTGTCATGACATTATGCTGCCTTGCATAATTAAACAATTCTGCCGTCGGCTTGCCCGCTATTTGCGGCATCCAAGGATATCCTGTTCTCATAACCATTCTGCTTGTTTTAATATGAGGGTAAATCTCTCTTAGATTTTCAGAAGTGAACAATCTGTTTGCTATAGTATTTGCGCGATATCTTTTTTTTCCATCGGCATAATGGTCTGCAACAGTCATCGCCGCTTTTAATTCGGGATGGTATTTCAAGTGATAACTTATTCCAACATTATCAAATTCCTGAGTTATAATTGCAGAGTGTTTTCCAACAGAACCAACTACAACAGGGGAAATTCCCAGGGTAGCCATTGCAATGGCAGTTATTGCCGCGCCACCACCAATTTCTAATTCTATTTCATCTGACAAAGAACTCGTTTCTGCATGATTATTCTTATGGGGAACATATACATCATAGTTTAATGCCCCTACAAAAGTTATATCTGATTTTTCCATCGAAAACAAATTTATTAACTAAACACTGCCTCTTTCCAGCAAAAAAATTCAACGGCTTTTAAGTTTTCTGAAATTCAGTTCTGCATAGAAGAATTTATAAACCGTTATTCTCTTAAAAAAACAACAAAAAGAGGTCTTAAAATGGGTGAAAATTTTCAAGAACCCGAGGATGACGAGCTTTTCGATGAGTTTCTAGATGATCTTGGTTCAAATCTTGACGAATAATTCTTTTTTATTTTTTTATTTCCATTTTCAGGAAATTATTTTCTTTGCTAAGTTCCTCAAAATCATATTTTATTTCAATTGTTATTTCATTTATGTTAATCTTATTTATCCAGAGATTTCCGAGAGTTATGGTATTCCCAAAACCAATTTTCATCGCATTTAGTTCAAGTTCCTTTATTTTATCATCATCTGCGTAAATTATTATTTTTCCTTTTTCAGAATTTTGCAAGCCATTGTTTCTCACAGATAAATTCAAGTCGAGATATCTGCCGTGCATTTCTGCCGACGCATTTTCAAAAGATAAATCAGGATAACCCAGATAAGAATAAAGTTCATTTATTTTATTTATTACGTCTTCTCCTAAAACCTGGGAGCATCTGCTTATATTATACATTACATTGTTAGGATTTTGCGAGTGGTCAAATCCAAGGGCATGGAGAAACTCGTGAATTGCTATGTTTGGATTTGCACATTTTGATTCTCTTATCAATAAAATATCTCCGTGGAGGATTACATTAAAATTATCTGTTTTTGTGATGTTTGTCGGACCGCCTTCACCAGCCACGAAAATTCCTTTTTTATCCGAAATTATTCTTTCCTCGCAAGCTACTGAGATATCTCCATTGTTTTCAACAGAATAAAATTCCAGAACGGTTTTATTTGAAATTAAATCCAAAGCTCTTTCCGCTTCATCTTTTTTCTTCAGAGTGCATTCGTTACTTATCTGATATGAAATTTCCTTTTTTGGGAACCTCATGTTTTCATAAAACTGCATGTTATCTCCGGAATTGTTTGTGCTGAAATTGTAATCCTTTTCTTCAGGACTAAGAATAAATTCTGTTGTTCCGATCGGCATAAAATAAAGAAAAAGGGAAGATGCAATTAACAAAACTATCATAAAACTCAAGATTATCTTCAGCATGTAAGATAACAATAAAAAGATTATATAAATTTGTTTGTTAAAATTATAAAAAGAAAAAAGAAACAATGAGAAAATAAAAAGGAATTTTAAAAGTTGTCGCCGTCGTCTTCCTCTTCTTCCTCTTCAAAATCTTCGTCATCGTCAGAACCTTCAAGTTCTTCTTCCACTTCTTCTTCATATTTTTTCATTATAACACCTAATTCTTTTTCTTTGTAATTTCTGTGCACATACCTGCAGCAACTGTTGCTCCGGCATCTCTTATAGAAAATCTTGACATTGCAGGATTTTCTTTTTGCGTTTCCAAGCAGAGATTTCCCTGTGGTTGAATTTTTACTGTTGCAGCGTCGCCGTTTTTCAAGAAATCAGGGTGTTCTTTCAAGACACCACCTGTTCTCGGGTCAATTTGAGCAATTAATTCTGTAATCTTGCACGGAACCTGTGCTGTATGAATGTGGAAAACAGGAGTGTAGCCCTTTGCAAGAACTGTCGGATGATTTATAACTGTGATTGTTGCAACAAATTCTTCAACTATAGGAACCGGCTTTGAAGCGTCGCAAACAACATCACCACGCGCAATGTCTTTTTTACCGACGCCACGAATGTTTATCCCAACATTGTCACCTGCTTCTGCAGTATCAAGCTGATCATGATGCATTTCGATTGTTTTCAATTCCCCTTCAACACCTTTTCCTGTTCTTCCCGGGAGGACAAGAACTTTGCTTCCTTTTTTCATAACACCTGTAACAATTTTTCCGACAGGGACTGTCCCAATTCCTGTAATTTCATAAACATCCTGGACAGGCATTCTCATTGGAAGATTTATCAATGGCTCTGGCTGAGGGAACATATCAAAATGTTCCATAATTGTCTGCCCTTTATACCAGGACATATTTTCTGATTTCTTTACAATATTATCTCCTTTTAATCCTGAACATGCAATGAAAGGTGTTTTTTCAGCGTCTATTCCCACTGTCTTAAGCAATTTTGAAACGTCCTCTTTTACTTTGTTGTATGTTTCTTCCTTGTAACCGACGTCGTCCATTTTGTTTATTGCAATTGCGATATTTTTCACGCCGGCTGTTCTCAAAAGCCAAAGGTGTTCTGTCGTCTGTGGCTGGACTCCTGATGGTGCGGAAATAACAAGGAAAGCGGCATCTGCCTGTGATGCACCTGTAATCATATTCTTGACGAAGTCCCTGTGTCCTGGCGCGTCAATGATTGTAACCTGATTTTTCTGAGTCATAATTTTTCTGTAAGACAAGTCAATTGTAACTCCTCTTTCTCTTTCTTCCTTGTATTTATCCATGACATAAGCGAATTCAAAACCCTGCTTTCCGTGCTTTTCTGCTTCTGTTTTTAACTTTGTCAATTCCTGATCAGAAACAGCGCCGGAATCAAACATGAGTCGTCCTATTATAGTCGACTTTCCAGCGTCGACGTGCCCGACGAAAACAATATTCATATTTGGTTTTTCTTTTGCCATTGAAAACAACCTACGGTTTTTTTTTCGATTTTCCCTTAAGAGGGCTACGGTTTCTTGACCGTCAACTTCCCTTTTAGAAAGCTACGGTTTTTTTCGATTTTCCCTTAAGGTAATCCAAGAGTAAATTCTAATGAAAATTATGATTTATAAAGTTTTTGTTGTTGCTTTTTTGATTTCACAACGATATTTTAAAGTTATATTCCACTATAAGAATTCTTTTATATCCCTGTTTTTACAGGATTTAATGCTTAACTTAGAAAGGGAAATTTTCAAATTAAGTTTAACCAATCCGTTTATTTTTAGGAATGTTGTTCGTCCTGTTGCTTACAGGCGTGCAGGAGGTAACCCTGAAAGAGTTCATGATATGGCTCTGGAAATGTTAAACAAATACTTTGATGTTGTTAAAGAAGTTGCATCGCAATTTGATTTTCCGGATTTACATGTTGATGTTTGCGGAAGAGATGTAATGCCTTTCGCGCCTGCTGAAGGGCTGGATAAAAACGGAATTGCATTAAATTCTTTGTCTAATTTATTTGGATTTTTGCCTTGGGGAACTGTAGTTTATGATGAAAGAAAAGGAAATCCTGAGCCAAGAGTTTATATGGATGATAAAAATCAAACAGGTTATAATGCGCAAGGATTTCCCAGCAGAGGTTTGGATTTTGCCGAAGAAAGGGCAAGAGTATATTGGGAGAAAGGCGGAAGAAAACCACTTATTTCAAGTGTTTGTGGCTTGCCTGAAAAAGAAGGAATACCAAATTTAGATAATTCTTATGAAGAACTTAGTGCAATTGTTACACGGCTTAATCCATACTCTGAAGGATTTGTCTGGAATCCTTTTTCACCAAATACAGATGCATTAAAACTTTTGAGGACAAAAGAAGTTTTCAGGGAAAGCGCAGAACTTGCAAGAAGAATAATAGACAAAGACAAATTGCTTCTTGTGAAAATGGGACCTTGTAATAATAATTATGACGAAATACAAGAATGGTTGTCTCTTCTTGGTGGATTTTTAGATGGTGGAGGAAACGGAATTGTTGCAGTTAATACTTACAAAGTTCCAAAAGAACAAGTTCCTTCTAAGAACTGGGGTTATCTTAGTGCAGGTGCAAGTGGAAGAGTTTTGCAAAATTACAGACAAAATGCAATAAATGATATCAGAGAAACATTTGGAGAAAAACCTATTGTGATTGCCGAAGGAGGGATTGATTCTGCAGAAGAAGCGTGGATGGCATTGGAAGACGGGGCAAATTTATTAGCCGGGTACACTCCTTACATTTTCAACGGATTTGGATTAATTCCAAAAATGGCGAAAGGAATTATAAAAGAACTTAATAAAAGAGGATACAAAACACTGAAAGAATTTCAAAAAGATATGGGCTTAACTGCTTAAGATTATTTTTAAGAATTATGCTGCAAGTCCTTCAAGATTTTTATAAAATTTATTTTTAAGGATTGTTGTGATTACTGATTCTCTGCAAGTCCTTTCCTGTCACGAATTCTTCTAACAACTTCGTTTTGCATTGCAGGAGGAACACGCTCAAACAACTGATCCAGCAATGAAGAATTTCCGCGTCCTTCTGTCGCTGAACGCAAATCAGAACTCCAGCCAATCATTTCAGCGACGGGAAGTTTTGCTTTTATCTCAGCAACCCCTAAGTCCTGTTTCACATCAATCAACTGTCCCCTCTTACTTCCGACGAGTTTTGTAACAGCACCCATGAATGATTCCGGAACATCAATAACATGAATTTGCAACGGTTCAAGAATTGCCGCGCCGCCTGTTTTCATTGCTTCCTTTATTGCTTCCCTTACTGCAGGATAAACCTGTGCAGGACCGCGATGAATTGCATCTTCGTGAAGTTTTATATCCATAAGAGATACCTTCATTTTCATGCACGGCTCGCGAGCCATCGGGCCCTGGTCTATAACCATTTCAAATGCATCAAGAACCATTTCAATTACTTCTCCGATATGAACTTCACCGCGCGTTTCGTCGAGGAACATGTTTCCCTTGTAAATATCCCTGACATCACGAATTTCATCTCCACTCCACCCCAATTGAGAAAGTTTGTCAAAGAGCAACTGATTTTTTTTCTTAATTCTTCCTTCAGGAAGCTCGCCCCTGTCAATTGCGTTGGAGATTTCATTTTCCATCGGCTCAACTTTAATAAAAAAACTATTATGTTTGTTCGGGCTTCTTCCTTCTTCTGTTGTCGAGGGTTTTGTAACTGTTTCTCTATAGACAACAATCGGCTCACCCATTTTTATTTCAAGTCCTTTTTCTGTTTTTATTCTTCCTTCAATAATTTCAAGATGCAGCTCGCCCATACCTGAAAGCAAACTCTCTCCTGTTTGCTCATTGATTTCAATTTTTATGCTTGGGTCTTCTTTTGCAACTTTTCTCAAAACCTCGATTAACTTGGGCAAGTCAGCACTACGAACAACTTCAATTGATTTTGTAATAACCGGCTGGAAAAGATGCTTTATTTCCTCAAAAGCAGTTTGTTCTTTCAGTGTTATTGTGTCTCCAACATCAACGTTCAATCCTGAGACAGCCAGGACATTTCCTGAAGGAACTGATTCAAGCTGCTCTGGTTTTATTCCGTTGTAAACCAAAACCTGCTGAATTTTTCCTGTTTTTTTTGCATTGTTTGCATAGACCTCCATGCCGTTTGAAATTGTGCCAGAATACAGCCGTCCTGCGGAAATTTCTTTTCCTGAACGGGGGCCAATAACAATTTTTGTTACGACAAATGCAACTTCACCTTTTGGATTGCATGAAAGCAAGTCCTTTCCAAATTCACTGTCCAAGTCACCATGCCAGATTTTAGGAATTCTATACTTCTGCGCATCAACAGGATTTGGAAGATGTTTTACAGCCATATCAAGAACAACTTCGTGGAGAGGAGCGTTTTCCCAAACCCACTTTTTCTTTTCCTCCTCGGACATTTCGTAAAGAGTGTAAATATCCTTGAAACTTATTCCTTTTTTCTGCATGAACGGAATTGACAGCGCCCAATTTTCCCGCGCGCTTCCGAAAGCAACGCTTCCGTCTTTAACATTAACTTTCCATTTTTCCCTGAATTCCGGCTCTGCAATTTGTTCAATAAGAAGATTAAAATCATTGATTAATTTTTCAAATCTTTTTTGCATCGCCTCCGGCGTTAATTTAACTTCCTTAATCAGGCGGTCAACTTTGTTAATGAACAAAACCGGCTTTACTCTTTCCCGCAATGCCTGCCGCAAAACCGTCTCTGTCTGGGGCATTATTCCCTCAACAGCGCAGACAAGAACAAAAGTTCCGTCGATGGCACGCATTGCTCTTGTTACATTTCCGCCAAAGTCAACGTGTCCGGGAGTGTCAATAAGATTAATTAAATATTCTACTTCCTTGTATTCGTGAGCCATGGAAACATTTGCAGCGTCGACAGTCATCAGTCGCTCCTGTTCGTCAGAGTGCTGCCATGTTGCCATTCCTTCGTCGAGATTTCCCGCTGATTTTGCAGCCATCATGCCTGCTGCAGCAAGAAGATTATCTGTGAAAGCGGTTTTCCCGTGGTGAATGTGTGCAGACGTTGCTATGTTCCTTATATTTTTCTGGTTTGAAATAAATCTCTTAATCTTATCCAGAGAACTTTCCTTAGCCATGCGAGGACACCTCACGGTTTCCTTCGCGTAACCTTCCCTTAAGAACCCAGACAACCATTTTTATCATAATAAGAAAGTTGAGAAATTAGTTTATAAAAGTTTTTAAGTTGTTTATCTTTTCTTTTTGTATGCGGGGGTGCCGGAGTGGTCAAACGGGCTGGACTTAAGATCCAGTGGCTTAGTGCCTGCGCAGGTTCGAACCCTGCCCCCTGCATTTGAGTTTAGAGAATCAAAAATAATATGGATGTTATTGTTAAGAAATCTAAAATTGAAGGGAAGGGTGTTTTTGCTAACATGGATTTTAAGAAGAGGGAAATTGTAATCAAGTGGGACAAGCCATTAATTCTAAAAAAAGAAGAGATTAAAAATATTCCAAAAAAAGAACAGAAATTTATTTCTTACTATAAAAATGGAAAATACATACTGCATCAAACAGAGGAAAGATATGTAAATCACTCTTGCAACCCTAATACAATTGCAAAAAATAATTCAGATGTTGCCATAAAAGACATAAAAAAGGGAAAAGAAATTACCGGAGATTATATTAAAGAAAAAGTCCCAGAACATAATTTAAATTTTAAATGTAATTGCAAAAGCAAAAATTGCAAAAAAGTTATAACTGGAATTGTGCAAAATACTTAAAAACCAATAACAAAACATTTAAATAATCTAAAAATTTAGGAAATTTGTGGGAGCAAAACTTCGGTTTTGTGGATACTTCGGTATCTTTCCCACACCTTTTTAATTCTAAAAAATAATAAATTTTTATGGGGAAAAAAGAAATTTACTTTTTAATTCTTTTAGTTTTAATTTTATTTGCAATAAATTATAATTTTCTTGACGGGAAAGTTACAGGATTTTTAACGCAGGGAGATTTCAAAAGTGTTCATGTTGAAAGAGTTATTGACGGCGACACAATAGTTACGGAAAATGAAACAATACGGCTGCTTGGGATTAATTCTCCTGAGAGAGGAGAGGAATTTTATGATGAAGCGAGAGAATTTTTGGAAAAGGAAATCTTGAACAAAACAGTAAGGGTTGAATTTGTCGGTGAACGCGAAGATAAGTATTACAGAACACTCGCATATATTCATTTTAACGGAAAAAACATTAATGTAAAAATGGTAGAGAATGGATTTGCAAATTATTACTTCTACTCCGGAAAGGACAAGTATTCTAATGATTTGGAAAATGCCTGGAGAACTTGCTTAGATAATAATGTAAACTTATGTGAGAAATCTGAGGACATATGTGCACAATGCATTTCGATTGATTCTGGCAGTGTTAAAAATTCCTGCGCTTTTGATTGCAATGTGAGTGGTTGGGAAATAAAAGGAGAGGGCAGGAAGAAATTTTCTTTTGAAGGAGAATTGGAATCCGGCAAGAGCAAAGAATTCTCTTTGGACTTAAGCGATTCCGGAGGCAGTTTGTTTTTAAAAGACAAAGAAGGGAAACTGGTTTTGTGGGAGAGTTATTAGATATTTTGGAATACAACTATCTTTAAATATAATGGCGGGGTGAATTTTATATGGGGAAAAAGAGATTATTAATAATATTGCTTGTTTTCCTGTTTGTTTTTCAGTTTGTTAGTGGTGCTACGATAAATGTTCCTGGAGATTATGTAACAATACAAGAAGCAATTGATGCTGCGAGTGCAGGAGATGTTATTAATGTTGGGGCTGGGATGTATGTTGAAGATTTAACAATAATTACAGATAATTTAGAAATTGTTGGAGAAGACAAAACAATAACCATAATTAAAGGAATTGCAAATGTTCCTATAGCTTCCTATCCTCTGGCTATTCCAAATATTGATATTCAAGCCAATAATGTTAAAATTAATGGGTTTAATGTACAAAGTCCTGATTATGTTTCAGGATATTATTCAAGCGGAATTGTTCTTGATGGGCAAAACATTGAAATTTATGATAATAATCTTGTGACAACTCAAGCAGATACAGTTGGCGAATTAGCTCATGCAATTACAACTTACAGCACAACTGCAATTCCTAGTGCTGATTCTTCAGGATTAGATATTCATAATAATTCAATTACTTGTTCTGGAAGTTACGGGTGTGAAGCTATTTATCTTAACCCTCATACAGGCACAGGAACTATAACTATTAATAATAATCAGTTTTCTGGGAGTGTTTATACTGGAGTAACCTCTGAAGCCGATGCAACCATAACTAACAACAATATTATTAGCAGTATTTCAGGGTTATACGGTGTAAGATTTATGGATACTTCTTATACAGCAAATTTAAATGACATTGTTGTTGCAGGAAATGTAATTGAAAATTACCAATATGGTTTAAGGATTGGAAATGGGGGTGCTGGTTCAAGTGTTTTTGGTGCCTTGATTAATTCAAATACTTTGATAAATAATGGGGTAGGGATATGGGGAAGAAACGGCAATCAAATAACTGCAACAAATAATATAATTTCTGGAAACACATTTGGAATTCAAAATGATGATGCTACAACAATAATAAATGCCTCCTATAATTATTGGGGGACAATTGATGAAACAGGGGTACAATCATTGATTTATGGAGATGTTTTATACTCTCCTTGGATGAACACACCTTTTAATGTAACTCCTTCGGCACTTAATGTTTTAGTTGAAAAAAATCCAGATAATTATACAAATAATACAATTGTAAATGTAACTTTAACTAACGGGACTTATATGCCTGATTTGTTTGCTTTAAGTTTAGATAATAATATCTGGAGCAATTGGGTTGAATGGGGGCATAATGAAACTATAAATTATACTATAGATTTAACAAATGTTTCTCTTGGCGGAAATTCAAATGATGAGAATAAAACAGTTTATGTTAAAGTTAAAAATTTTGCGGAAAAGGAAAATTTAATTCCTAGTTTTGATTGGGTTGTTCTTGATACAGTTGTTTTTTTAGACACAGAAGATATCTCGGGAACTTACTTCAACGGCACAAATTATATTTTCTCGCCGGAAAATCAGGATGGAGTTTTTGATAATGTCAGCATTGATTTGGAGTATTCTGAAAGTGTTGATTATGTTATTTATGTTGAAGATTTATTTGGGAATTTTGTCAGAATTCTTCCTTCAGGTACAGGAACAGCACAGAACCCTCAACCGAAATACTGGGATGGAACAAATGATTCAGTTAATTTCGTTAGCGATGGATTTTATTTAATCAAAACAAACATAACTGATTTAGCGGGAAATAATAATGACAACATAATTGTAACAACAGTTTTTGTCGACAATACAAAACCTGATTTTGTAAGTTTTGATTCCTTGCCTTTAGTTGTTTCCAGTTCTGATGACGTGCAACTTAACGTAACTGTAAATGATGCAACAGGAATAAATAACGTAATTCTTGAATTAAATGGAACAAATTTCACTGCAACAAATATTTCAAATGAATTTTACTTCACGATTTTAAGCGGAAATTACAGTTCAGGAGATAGTGTAACATATTATTGGTATGCTGAAGATGCTGTCGGGAATTTAAATATTTCAAGCCAGCAATCTTTTGTTGTTGAGAATGCCGCGCCGGTTATCAATTCGTTCGATCCGTCTGGGAATAATCCTATTGTGGGGACAAATCAAACGCAGGACTTTTCAATAAATGCTTCTGATTCCGACGGTGACACATTAAATTATTCCTGGTTTGTTGATGATGTTTTGCAGAATTCCACCACTAATAGTTTTAGTTACTCTTCGCTAAATGAGGGAAATCTTGAAATTTTAGTTAATGTCACAGACACTGTTGGAAGTTATGCTTCCAGAACATGGACTTTAACTGTGACAAACATTCCTATCGCGTCCAATTTTACATCCCCTGAAACAACAAATCTTTCTGCCGTGAACATAAGTGCTGTTGAAAATTTCACTCTTGCAAATACAAACGGAAAAGTAAAATTCGCAAATGATATTTTGGATTTAAGCAATGTCCTGGATTTGAATAACAATGTAAGAATTGCGAACGGAATTGTTGCAATAAACACTTCAAGATATTCTGAACTGAACAAAAGCGCTGAAATTACTTTAAGCGGGCTTAATTATGGAACTATTCCAAAGATTTATTTTTCAGATGAATTCACGACAAACCCAAATGACATTACAACATTATGCGACTTATGCAACGTGACAAATTACACTTCTGCACCGACGAACAACGGAATTATTACATTTACTGTTCCGCATTTCAGTTCTTTCAAAGTTTTGGGAAGCGGGGAAGTATATGATTTAGATTTATTTGATGATTTAAGTGTTTGCAAAAATGGGGAAGTTGGCGACTTAACATTAACAATAGAAAATCCTGATGAGGGAGATGATTTTACTTTTGGCGATGTAATAGAAGTGGATGTTGAAGTTGAAAATAACGGTGGTGAAAAAAAGAATGTTTACGTCAAATCAGTTTTGTATGACATCGACGAGGATAAAGAAGAGGAAAGCGAGAGAAGCGACGATGATAATATCAAGGTTGGAGATAGTGAATCATTTGAGACAGAAATTAAAGTTCCAAATGATTTTGATGAAGATGATGATTATCTTCTTTTTGTAAAGGCGTATGAAAGAGGAAATGAGAACGGTGAATGTACGCAAAGTGTTGTCGGGATTGTGTTGGAAAGAGAAAAAGAAAATGTGATGATCAAAAGAGTTTTTGCAAGTCCTGAAAGAGTTTATCCTGGAAGCGTTGTCAATGTCATTTTTGAAATTGAAAATGTCGGGAGTGGAGATGTGGATGTAAGCATGTCTCTCAGGAGCAATGATTTAGGAATTTCACAGACGAGCGATGAGTTTGAAATTGAAGGTGCAGGTGGAGATGATTTTGTCGTGACAAGTTTTGAGTTCAGCATTCCCAGAAACACTGTTCCAGGAGATTACGAGCTTGATGCGAGAATTTTATTTAACGGCGAAATTGATGAAAAAACAATTGATGTTTCTGTTCTTGAAAACAAATTTCTTGTTGAAACAATAAAAACAAACGGCGTTGATACTAAAAATGCTGATGGTGTTTATGAGCAATCAGAGGAAGATTTTTTGTATACGCAGGGAGCTGTTTTCTTGTTCATTAATTTAGTTTTGATTCTTGGAATATTTATTTTAATAGTTTTGATTTTCAGATTCAGGAAAGGGTATTAGGGAGATTTTATTATTCCAAAAGATTACGTTCGCTTCGAAGTCGCTCACGATTATCTGGCTCCGTGCCAAACTCTGTTAAGGCACTTCGCAATAAAACTGTTAAGTTGATGAAAAGTTCTTTTACTAACAGTTCCTTAAATCGAGCGCAGCGAGGCAAATTCCCAGAAATCCCTTTAAAGTTTGAGGTTATAGTCATGCCTCGCCCGCAACTGAAAGAAAGTTTTTTGAGAGAAGCATTTATGCTGAGCAAAAAAGGAACGAGAATTTTTTATTAAACGCAAAGATTTTAAACTCTTAATTTCTCAGAATTTCGTAGACTAGGTTGGCGGGTTAGCCCTCCGCTATTTGCAAACGGGCTTTAGGCAGACTGCAAGGAAGTCGGTGACAAGAATGTCGGGAAGGTCTTTGTTTGGACGTTGACGTTCTGTCTGTTTTGATCTTGCAGATGCGAAACGGGTCAGGCCTTGATCGGAGCAGCCCTAAACATTTGTTAAGGTGCTTGACAGGTTGCAGAACCGAGAAAAAATGAAGGTAGCTTTTCCGGTTTTTTTCGAGCTGGCTTCCGGGTCTACAAAGTTTGATTTTTGGAAATTATTAAAAACTCTTTTTGTTAAGATAAATGATGGTTAACATTGGTGATTTAATTGAATTTGGAGGTAAGCTCTTTTATTATTATCAATCAAAAAGAACAGAAAAAATACCTATAAATATTTTTATTAGAAAGATAGAATCAAAATTTAATGTTAAATTAAGTCAGGAAGATAAAAATGAGTTGATTGAAGAATTTTGTTCTCAAGAAAATACTAGGGTAATAAGGGACAAGTATGGGAGAAAATTTATATTAGTTGGAAGTTTATACTAAGCCCTCCTCGCACTAATTATCCTGACTTCTTCCAAAGGTTTGTCGTTTGCGTCTGTCTGAACCAAAGAAATTTTATCAACTATGTCCATTCCTTCCACAACTTTTCCGAAAGCAGGATGTTTTGTGTCAAGAAAATTATTATCAACAAGATTTATGAAAAACTGGCTTCCGCCGGTGTTCGGGCCTGCGTTGGCCATTGAAATCGTGCCTCTGGAATTTTTATTTCCGCCTGCGTGTGTAAATTCATCTTTTATATTATATCCCGGACCGCCTGCACCTGTTCCTGTCGGGTCTCCGCCCTGAATCATAAAACCTGAAATCACACGATGAAATATAACTCCATCGTAAAATCCTTTGGAAACCAGGGTTTCAAAATTTCCTGAAGTTATCGGCATGTCTGAATAAAGTTCTATTGTTATATCTCCTTCTGTTGTTTCAAATAAAACCATTTTGTTTTCTGTTTTCTGGTTTATCATGTAAAAAACTCCCACAATCAAAACAAAAGCAAGGATTATAAAAATTGCTGTCTTGTTTTTCTTTAGAGATTTTAACATTCTAGAATTAAAATAATTCAGTATATAAATTTTACAAACTAAGAAATGAATTATTAATCCAACTCCAACACAATAATTCTTAAAAATAAAGAAATAAAACTATTATCATGAATGAAAGAAAAAGTGGAAAAACAGTTGAACAATATTTGCTTGAGCATATGGGAGATCCAAAAGTGCTCAGAGGAAAAAATTTTTCTGTTTATGGGATGAGTCCTTTGATAAGTGAGAGAGGAGTAACATATCAGATTGTGGGATTTGAGGAAGGAACAGATGGCAAAGGACCTACAGCCCAAATTTGTTTTCTTGATTCAAAAAGGCAGCCCAGAATTGAGAGAAGATCTTTGGATTTTCTAAAACAAGACACAGAAGTTCTTTATTAAGATGTTTAATTGAGAATTTAAAAAACTTAATAAACTTGTTTTGCTGTTCTAGTTCATGGAAAAAAGAGGGCAGTTTTTTCTTTTGGCGACAATAATTTTAGTAACAGTAATAGCAGGTGTCTCGAGTGTTTACAATTACGCTGCGCAAAAAAGCCAGCAGAAATTTTATTATTTCGGTGATGAACTTGAAGTTGAAAGCGAGAAAGTTATTGATTACGTGAACAACAATGAACTTAATTTCAAGGACGTTATGACAGATTTCACACAGGATTATACTGATTATTCTGACGCGGACAATTTTTATTTTCTTTTTGGAGATACAAATAGCATAAGATTTGCAGGATACAAAAGGATTGAAGATGGGACAGTTACTGTAAAACAAGTTGTTGAAGGAGATACAGAAATTTATCTAACTAAAGAAACTTACAAGACGCAGGATTTTACGCCATTTGTTACAAACCCAACGGTAAAACTTGTAATCGAGGAAATAACTTATTCTTTAGAATTGCAAACAGGGCAAAATTTTTATTATATAGTTTCCAAGGAAATTGACGGAGAAAAACATGTCGCGACAAACAGCTAGAAAAGACAAAAGAGGAATCAGCATCATGATTGGCTATGTTTTGCTGATAAGCATTTCAATAGTTTTGAGCATAATTGTTTATCAGTGGATAAAAACATATGTCCCCACAGAGCCAGTCAAGTGTGCCGACGGTGTTTCCATTTCTGTCAGTGATATTTCGTGCGTCGGAAATGAACTAAGCATAACAATAAAAAACAACGGAAGATTTGGCGTTGCAGGATATTTTATTTATGGTGCAGATGATTCTGAACAGGAAACTGCCTCGATTGATTTGTCTCCTTACACGCCGTTTGGAGAAGACAAGGGCTCTGTAATTTATCTTGGCGGGGAAAATTCCCTTTCTCCCGGACTTGAGTCCGAACCAGATGTTTTTGATGTTTCGTCAATTGGAACAATTTATTTTGTTGAAATAACTCCGAACAGATATGAAACGCATAATAACAGGGAAAGATTTGTTGTGTGTGGTGAAGCCAAGATAAAACAAACTGTTCCTGAATGCAGTTAGAATTAACAGCAGTTTTTTAAAGATTAAATTACAATTATAATAATGATAACTGGTTTTGATGTTTTAGGATTTTACAGTTCTGGAATAATCTTCAATTTTTTAAACAGTTCTGTCGGGAAAATAATTTTTCCAATTTTGTCATTTTCTATTTACATTTATTTTGCTTTGGCATTCATGACTATTGCTAAAAAACTCAAATATGACAAGCCGTGGCTTGCATGGATTCCGATAGCAAATTTTGCAATGATTTTAAGCTTAGGGGGTTTTTATTGGGCATGGGTCTTTCTGATTTTTATACCACTATTCGGGTGGATTGCACTTATTATTCTGGGAATTATTGCACAATGGAGAATTTTTGAAAAAAGGAATTATCCCGGCTGGCTCATCATTCTTTCTCTTGCACCTTTCGGAATTGGTTATGTAATTTATTTAGTTGAGATTGGTTTGGTTGCATGGAAAGAACGCAAACCAAAAAAATATTTAAACAAATGAAACGATGACTAAACATGAATAAAAGAGGTTTGTCGCCTGTAATTGCAACTGTTCTTTTGATTGGAATTGTTGTTGTAATCGGATTGATAATTTTTCTTTGGTTTAGAGGACTTACTGAAGAAGCAGTTGTAAAGTTTGACGAGAATATTCAGCTAGTTTGCAACGATGTTGATTTTGACGGAAGTTATTCAAGCGGCACGAACACGCTTACTGTCTCGAACAACGGAAACGTGCCGATTTTCAGCATGAAAATAAAAATTCTTCACAGTTCAGGCGACTATGAAACGCAAGATGTAGGTTCAAGCTGGCCGACAGAAGGACTTGATATCGGAAGAGTTTTTACAGGAATCTTGACTGGCGTCTCAGGAGATGATGAAATAATTCTGGTTCCTGTTTTGAGAGGAAGCAAGCAAAACGGCGGGGAATCAACTTACACCTGCGATGAAAATAATTATGGAAGGCAAATTTGATTTTAAAATGAACAAGAAAGGATTGTCAACAATTGTTATTACTGTTATCATGATTGCATTAGTTCTTGCAGTTGTCTCAATTGTTTGGGGTGTTGTAAATAATCTGATAAGCGAACAGATAAGCACTTCATCGTGTTTTGGAAATTTTGACAAGGTAACCTTGAACAAAAGATACACCTGCTATGATTCAACTCCTGGTGTCGGTGAATTAAGATTTTCGTTAAATATCGGAGACATTAATATTGACAGCATTTTGGTTTCAATAACAAATGAATTAGAAACAAAAAGTTTCACATTAAACAGCATTTCGCAAACAATTGAAAACCTGAGGGATTCTGACGGCTCGAGTGTGACAATGCCTGAGAAAAATTCAGGGAGAACATATTTTTATTCCATCAGTGACCAAAATGGAAAACCATCAATACAAATTGCGCCGAAGATTGACAACAAGCAGTGTGACGTTTCTGACTTTGTAGCAGAGGTTGACGACTGCAACATAGTTTCTTAACATTAACTATTTAAATAAAATTTGCCTTGATTTTTTATGGAAAGAGGTGAGGGAATTTTTTGTTTCTTAAAAGAAAGAAGAGGACAGATATGGATTGAAACAGTTATTTACACACTCATTGCATTAACTCTTATCGGAGCTGTGCTTGCTTTTATAACGCCGAGAATCGGAGAAATTCAGGACAAAGCAATTGTGGAACAAAGCATAGGTTTAATGGAGAATTTAAACAATGTAATTTTGTCGGTAGTTCAGGGCGGGGCGGGAAACAAAAGAATAATTGACTTGTCTCTAAAAAAAGGAACTTTAAACATAGATAGTGTTTCTGATGAAATTGTCTTTGAAATGGAGAGTGAATATGAATACAGCCAAATCGGCGAAGTTGTTGAAATTGGAAGTTTGACTGCAAAAACAGAGGAATCCGGGAGCTTGAATAAAATAACTTTAATAAGCAACCAGAACAAATATGATTTGACTTATAACGGAGATGATACTGAAAAAGAAATAAGCAAGTCAACAACACCATACAAATTATCAATTGAAAATAAAGGCGAAAGCGGCGGTAAAATTGTCGTTGATATAAATCTTGTTTAAAATGGCTGAATTAAAAAAAGGAATACAAACATATCCAAGAGTTAACATAAATTTCTCTCCGGAAAGGGCTTTGTTAAAAAAAACAGACGATAAAACACAAATTAATGTCCGCTATCCTTTGATTGTTCCTTTTGCATATGCACATATTTACTGGAATCCTAAAATCTCGGAGGTTGTCTATGAAATTGAAGAGCCAATTTTGAATGAAAAAGAAAAGGAATATCACGAGGAACTTATTAGGACTATGGAGAACATAATTAACTTCGACGCGATTGTTGAAAAGGACGAGAAACTGCTGTTGGAATACATTGACAATATGTTCAAGGTTCTTGCTGTTGAGTTGGGAATAGACATGCCTTATGAAAGCTACAGAAAGATATATTATTATCTCGTCAGGGATTTTATCGGGTTTAATGAAATAGAGCCGTTGCTTAGGGATTATTTTGTTGAAGATATTGAATGCAACGGGGCTGAGACGCCTGTTTATATTGTTCACAGAATTTACAGGAATTTAAAGACGAACATTGTTTTCAATGACGTTGAGAAACTTGCAAACTTTGTTGAGAAACTTGCGCAGAGAACAGGGAAATATATTTCGTATGCGAATCCCATACTGGACGGGAGTTTGCCTGACGGGAGCAGGGTTAATGCAACTTACACAAAAGATATTACAAGCAAAGGGCCGACGTTTACGATAAGAAAATTCACGCAGGTTCCGTGGACGCCGACGCAACTTGTCTCGTTCAAAACATTAAGCCCTGAAATGATTGCATATCTCTGGATTTTAATTGAACATAAAATGAACATTCTTATTACAGGCGGAACGTCGTCGGGAAAAACAACTTTGCTTAATGCAATTGCATTTTTCATTCCGCCCGAGGCAAGAGTTGTGAGCATTGAAGATACAAGAGAATTAAATTTGCCGAGGGAAAACTGGCTTCCAAGTGTTGCGCGAACTTCAACAGGAGTCGGAGGTGTGGGAGAAATAGATTTATTCGCGTTGTTAAAAAGTTCTTTCAGACAGAATCCTGATTATGTAATTGTGGGAGAGGTAAGAGGAAAAGAGGCATTTGTTTTGTTTCAGGGAATGGCGTCAGGGCATTCATCTATAAGCACTATGCACGCTGATTCTGTTGACACTGTTGTAAAACGACTTGAGACGCCGCCGATAGAATTGTCGCCGACGCTGGTAAATGTTCTTGACTGCGTTGCAGTTATGACTCATGCAGTAGTCAACAAGCAGGAAACAAGAAAACTCAAGGAAATTGTTGAAATCATAAACATAACTCCTGAAGGAATTGCGCTGACAAATACGCCGTTTATCTGGAATCCAGCCGATGACAATTTTTATTTCAAGAAAAACAGCAGAATATTTGAGAAAATTTCCAAGAGAAGCGGACTGACAATTGAAGAACTTGAAATTGAATTTAGAAGAAGAGTGCAGATTATTTACAAAATGCATCAGCAGGGAATTCTTGACTTCAAGGATGTTTATGAAATAGTGAATGAGTATTACAAGAAGCCGACAAATGTTCTCAGCAAATTTGGGATAGAATAGATTTTAAAAATAACTGTGCCTTTAACTTTTTATGTTAAAAGAAGTTTTAGATTTATTAAATAAAAATTTTAAGCCAAAATCAGTATTTCTATATGGTTCCAGAGCAAGAAAAGATTTTACTGCAAAAAGTGATTTTGAGATGGGTGTATTATTTTCAAAAGAAAACTACACTGAAAGAGAAAGAATAAAGAATATTGTTAATAAAAAGAATTTTAGTGTTTATCCCTTTGAGTATGAATCTTTTATTAGTGGTAAAATAGACACGCCATTTCAGAAGAAGATATATTTAAGAGAGTTGATATTAACTGGAAAAACTATTTCTGGAGAAAAAGTAATAGAAAAGATGAAAGCACCACAAATAAGTATAATTGATTTAATTCAAGATTTAAGATTTAATTTGGGTTATGCTCTTGCATCTATGCATTCGCACAGAAATGGTGACAAAATCTCTGCTTCTTTAGAGTTTTACAAATCCTGTTTATTTTCTACAAGAGATTTAGAAATATTAAAATTTAGAACTTTCCCGACCAATTTTAATGAAATATTAAATTTGTCAAATAAATTGAATATTGGAGAATATCAAAAACTTGTTGAAAAGGCATTTAATATAAGAAAAGAAAATGCAGAATATGAAGAAAAAGATATATTCTTAAATATCTCGTATCTAAATAAATTTATTGAGCCCGTCCTTTTGAAATTATTTAAGGAAAAAGGAAATGCTATTTTGTTAAAATAATCTCAGCAAAATATTTAATAACACAATTTACCTTTTTCTCACATGGAAAAATTAAATCAAAGATTTTCATGTTTTCCTTTTGTGGAGAAATAAACCAAAATGAAAAAAGAGGATATACAATTTCTTGAACAGTTAACAGGAACTCTGAAAGAATCGGAAGAAAAACTTGAAGAATATTATGTCAACAAAGATTCCGATGGTTTTGAGAACATGAAAAAATTCATGCTGAAAATACAGAATAAAATCGCGGAAGTTTTGAGATGAGTGCAAAAAAAATTAATTTTGAGGAACTTAAGAAAAGCATAGACAAGGAAGCCCAAATAGTCAAAGAAATCAGCGCTCTTTACAGCCATACCAAGAGAAAAGGCGGAGACAAAAGAATTGATTTGCAAATAGACACATTGACTAATGCTCTCAGAACGAACAACAAAAAATCTTCCATAATTTTAAAGAATATTTTTCTTACAAAACCATATCCCTACCAAAAACAAAATATGCATCTTGGGAAAAAAGCTGAGGTTAAGAAAGAACAACAAAATCAAAAAAAAGGAAAATTGGAAATTTCTCCGGAAGATTTTAATCTCAAGGAAATTGAAAAGAGCACATTAAAACGTCTAAGAGGAAAAGAAGGAAAGGAAATAAAAATAAAGGAAAAGAAGCCCAGCTTGTATGTAAGATTGGCAAACAAAACTTTTTCTGAAATTTCTTCAGAATTAATGGAAAAGAATAATTTTAAGGACATGCAAAAAGATTTAGTCAAGGCAAATCTTGGTTTTCTTCTTAAAAGTTATATTTCAATAATTCTTTTCACAACGCTGATTTCATTTTTTGCCGCAGTCATTATATTTCTTTTCTTTCTGTTTTTTAATGTTGGCGTGGAACTTCCGATAGTTACTTTAATGAAAGAAAACCTTCTCATAAGATTTTTGAAAACATTCTGGATTTTGTTCGCAGTTCCTCTTGGCATTTTTGGGTTTATGTATATTTACCCTTCTCTTGAGAAAAGTTCTGTTGAAAAAAACATTAACAAGGAAATTCCTTTCGCGACAATACACATGGCTGCAATTTCCGGCTCAATGATAAATCCGACGAAAATATTTGAAATTATTATTTCAACAAAAGAGTATCCTAATCTGAACAAGGAATTTATTAAACTCATGAACGGAATAAATGTTTTTGGAAATAACCTTGTCGTCGCATTGAGAAACAGCGCCGCCAATACAGCAAGCAAAAAACTTGTTGACTTGTATAACGGACTGGCGACAACAATAAGTTCGGGAGGTGATTTACCGAAGTTCTTCGACGAGAAAGCGGACAGCTTGTTGTTTGAATACAATCTTGAAAAAGAAAAAAATACAAAGAGCGCGGAGACATTCATGGATATTTACATAAGTGTTGTCATTGCTGCGCCGATGATTTTAATGCTTCTTCTGATAATGATGAGAATTTCAGGGTTGGGAATTCCTCTAAGCCCGTCGATGATTACCTTAGTTGTTGTTCTCGGGGTTTCAGTCATCAATGTTATTTTTCTTGTGTTCCTTCAGATAAAACAGGGAGGCAGCACATAATGGAATTGAAAAAAACCCAGATAATTTTCCTGGGAATTGCGGCGTTTCTCATAATTTTGTCTCTGATTCTTGTAAAGACAAGATTTTTTTTCCTGCTTATGGGTGCGGGAATAATAACAGGAGTTTTCCCTTTTGTAATTTCTTTGATTAACGAATCGCGAAGAGCATCGGAAAAAGAGGAAATATTTTTGGAATTTGCAAGAGATTTGGTAGAAAGCGTCAAGACGGGAACGCCGATAAGCAAAAGCATTGTAAACATGAAAAACAAGGATTACGGAATTCTTAGCGACAATGTAAAAAAACTTGCAAATCAAATTAGGATGGGAATTCCTCTTGGAACTGCTTTGGGTGTTTTTTCCGCGGATGTTGACAACAAGACAATTTCGAGGGCTTTGTCATTGATAGGGCAGGCGGAAAAATCAGGGGGAGATATAGGGCAAATTCTTGAAGCAGTTGCAGAGGCAGTAAGGACTTCTGACAAACTGAAAAAAGAAAGAAGGGCGGCGATATCGACGCTGGTTGCACAGGGCTACATAATATTTTTTGTTTTTATAGTCATAATTCTTGTTCTGCAGTTCAAAATAATTCCTCTGCTTTCAGGAATAGGAACGCTTGGTGCAGTCGGGCCTGTTCAGGCAGGAGGCGGAGTGCAGCAACTTGAAGTCGCAAACGCATTTTTTTATCTTCTCATAATCCAGGGATTTTTCAGCGGTTTAGTAATCGGCGCGCTCGCGGAAGGAAACATAAAAGCAGGAATAAAGCATTCTTTTTTGCTGATGATACTGTCTTTCATGGTTTCGGCAGGCGCGAATGTTTTTCTCGGATAACATATAAAAAGTATTTTTTGTTTATCAGCATATGAAAAAAGGTGACAAGAAGGGAACGCATGTCGGCTTTGTGCTTTCATTTGTGATTTTTATAATGTTTCTTGTTTTTATTTATACTCTTTTAAATCCAGGATTGGAAACATTGAACAAAAAATTTCTTCTTGATGGTTTAAGATTTAGTTTCATTGAAGATGCTACTGTTGAGGATTTGACGACGTTTACCATAATTATTCAAACAGATAAACATTGCGCCAACGTAAATAATATACTTAATGATCCAAATTTTCAAGGTATTGATTATACTAATTTAATGATTAAAGATGAGAATAATAACGGGCTCGTCTATACTGACAGTGGACAGAATTTATTAATTGGAACCGGCGGGACAAGTTATGAAGGATTAATAAAGATTTATTACGGAGCTTCATCAACATATTGTTCTGGCAGTCCACTAAGCTGCGGTGTTCAAGGATGTGGAACTCCTGTTGATTATGAATTGAAACAAATAACAACTGAATCAGAGATTGTTGACTCACAGATAGTAAGCATCGCAGAAGAATATGAAACAGATTATGAAGGGCTAAAAAATTCATTTAACATTCCTGATGCAAATGATTTTTGGTTTAATTTTACTTATGCCGACGGAACTTCAGTATGGCCTGAAGAAAAAGAAATTCCTTCATCAGTAAATGTTTATGTGTCAAATTCCCCTGTCTTGTATGTTGATGCAAACGGGAAGCAGTCGGGAAATTTGTTGCTAAAGGTTTGGTAAAATGAAAGAAAAAAGAATTTCACAAGTTCACTCTTTTTCCCCATATGCGGGGAAAAAAGGATGGATAAGAATTGTCGAGGCATTTGCAGCAATTTTAGTCATAACAGGATTGATGCTGATTATTTTAGGAAATAAAAGTGAATCTGAAAATAATGATGCAGATGAAATTTATTCTGTTCAGCAGGGAATTTTAAGGACAATCCAACTTGACAGTTCTTTAAGAAATGATATCTTTGGGATTCCGTTATCGCAATTGCCCAAAGAAGGAGATAATGTTCCTGCAAGTGTCAGAGAAAAGATAACAGACAAGACGCCTTTGACTATGGAATGCACAGCAAAAATATGCGCTTCAGATGCAGAGTGTGAAATTTCTTCTTCTGAGATTCTTCCCGACGACAAAAACATTTATATACAAAAAGTTATGATTGCAACTGACTTAATTGCATACAGTCCAAGACAATTAAGATTATTTTGTTGGGAGAAATAATGCCGGAGAAAAAAATCTACAATTACGGAATTGACGTTGATGAAGAGACGCTGAAGCAGTTTAAGAATTGTTATTCAGAGAAATTTGTCGTTGCTGCCGCGCTGATGCCTGACGCGCATCTTGGTTATGCCGCGCCGATAGGGGCGGTTTTGAAAACAAAAAATTTCGTTGTTCCGGCGTGGGTTGGGTTTGACATTGGCTGCGGACTTATTGCCGTAAAAATAAAAGGAAAAAATTTGGTTGAGAAAACCAAGGAAAAAGAAAATGAGATTTACAACAAAGTTATGAAAAAAGTTCCGATGGGCGTCGGAGAATACAACAAGCCGGAAAAAATCTCTGAAAAAACTAAAAAAGATTTCAAAAAACTTCTGGAAAAATTTGAAAATAAACCTTACGACAAAAATATTTTAAATTACCTTAAGACAGGAGCAATAAAACATCTCGGAACTCTTGGAGGTGGAAATCATTTTATAGAAATTGGAAGCGATGAGAAAGAAAAAGAATTGTGGCTGATAGTTCATTCAGGAAGCAGAGGAATCGGGCACAGTGTTGCAAAAAAATACATGATTTCTGCGTCGGGAAGCAAGGAAAAAAATCTCTATGAAAAGACATTTCCGCTAAACGTGAAATCGGAAATCGGAAAAGAGTATCTTAATGTTTTGGAATTTGGATTGAATTACGCGCTTTTGAACCGACTGGAAATGGCTTACAAAGTTGTTGAAGTTTTGGAAGAAGTTCTTGGAGAAAAACTGAAATATGAACTTTGGGTTAACAAGAATCATAATCATGCAGTTTATGAAAATGGATATTTTATCCACAGGAAGGGTGCGACGCCTGCGAAAAAAGGCGAGAAAGGAATTATTCCGGGAAACATGAGGGACGGAAGTTTTCTTGTTGTTGGGAAAGGGAATGGTAGATTCCTAAATTCCTCGAGCCACGGGGCAGGGAGAAGCATGAGCAGGAGAGAGGCGAA
Organism: archaeon; assembly: GCA_043810865.1. Lineage (GTDB taxonomy): Archaea > Nanobdellota > Nanobdellia > Pacearchaeales > GW2011-AR1 > JBBSYQ01. Next base: position 27,425 of record JBDRNS010000001.1, read on the forward strand.
GAGGAGATATACAATTGAGGATTTCAGGAAAGTTATGAAAGGGATAAAGGGCACTGTTTCAGAGAGAACAATAGACGAGTTGCCGATGGCTTACAAGGATTTTCATAAAATCATGGACGCACAGAAAGATGCAATAAAAATAGTAAAGCACATAAAGCCGATAATAAACTGGAAGGGAGAATAGTTCTTTTGTTGCCCCCTAATAGTAACATCAAACAGATAATTTTATATAGTAAATCTTGCTTTGAATTTTATGGGATTTAATGGGTTGGAAAGAGTTGTGTTAAAGAAAGGAATTGAAAAAGTAGAAGTAAGCAGAAGGGGGTTTCTTGGAATATTAGGTTTAGGTGCATTGGGACTAGCAGGATGTCTTGATAGAGATGAAGAACCACAAGTAGAACCACCTATTGAGCCACCTGAAGAAAATTATCCTCCGCAAGCAATACTTGATGTTTCTCCTGTTTCAGGAAGAGCACCATTGGAGATTAGAATTCGTGTTGATGGAAGTGATGAAAACGGAGAAGAAGACATAATTAATTATGAAGCAAGATTGGGAAATGAAACAGTTACTGGCTTAAGTCCGATTGATATAACAAGATATCTTCCTGAAGGACTTTATGAGATAACCGGAATAGTCACAGACAGAGAAGGTGCAACAGGAAATGCAAGTGTAAATATTGAAGTTTTGCGTGCGCTAAATCCGGCGTTAAGACAAACAGTTGACTTGCAAAATAATGTTGATTTCATGTATAATGCAACGCTTGTAGATATTGAAAGCGGTGCAACTCTTGAAGTTCGCAGGAATGGGGAATTAGTTACAACAAGAGAGATTAATCCTGGCGAGGAAAGTTACAGTGAACTTTTTTTAGGTATGGAAAAAGGAAGTTATGATTTTACATTAAGAGCAAATAGTTTAGAAGATAGTATTGATTCAGAAGTTCCTGATTATTCTCCTGAAGTTGATTTAAGCGGGATAAATCCTGTTTTTAATGAAGACGATTACATAACAATTCCGCTGCCAAATCCAGAAGACAAAAATCCTGAAGATGCTCCGGTTTATACAAATGTTGTTGCATCTCTTGACGGGAAAACAGTTTCATCAATTGAAGGAATTGAAGGAAATGAGTTGACAATAACGAATGCCAACGGGCAGACAGGTGATTTTGAAATTGAAGTTGAATTTGGTTGTCCTCAGGGAGGATATCAAACCGCAGTAATTCAAGGACATATTAATAATATGATTAATATTTCCGGACAGTTGCAGGATAATGAGATGCATGAGGGGAGATATGGGAGAATAAAAATAACTTCTTTAGATGGAATTTTGCTGACAGATGCTGACGGAAATCCTGCAGAAGTAGAAACAACTCAGCAAGGATATTTTTCTGTAAGAATTCCTGAACAGGCAAGCGGATATTTAGTTAAAGGAAGACATTGGGCATTTGGGGATTGGTATAGTTTCACAAGAACAGTGCCAGTTAGCGGCGGAGAAGATGTTAATCTTGAGGGAGACAATGCATTAAGGATTGTGGATTATTCTGGTTTAGATGTAGCAGGAACAGGAGGAGGAGTTACGCCACAGATGTTTAGAGCGTATGTTGAAGAAGTAAATTTCTCTAGTTTGGTAAGATGGGATTTAAACAATTTGCAGGGAGTTTCAATTTTTGATAATCCAATTACAGGAGAACAATTTGGAGCATATAGAACTCTTATTGAAGACATAATAAATGAAAACGGAATAGTAAATGGATTAAGAAGCACAGTTAGCGGAAGCCAATTAGTTATTGATAATTCGCAACATTATTCTACACCTAATGGTGAAGTAGTTATGGAAAATGGTTGGATAGGAATATATCCTTCAACAGAAACAGAAGGGGCTGTAGGACTTACAGATGTTGGGACTTATGCAGGAGAAGTGAAAAAAGCATTAATTAAAATGAATCCCAATTATTTTTCAGAAGAAAATTTAAGAAAAGCTATTCCTCATGAAGTTT
>JBDRNS010000002.1:0-2164 GCA_043810865.1 archaeon
ACAATCAAAAATGAAAAAAACGTGGCAAGCCCTGTTCTGACCGGATTCTTCATTCCTTTTCTTCTCCCAAATCTCATAAGTTCAGCATTTGATTTTGTTGAAAGATAATTTGAAACAGCCATTGAAAATCCGTCGGCAAAAAGATTTGCAAATCCAAGGATTAAAACAATAGCAGAGCTCAGTGAAGCACCCATAACACCTGCAACAACAGCAAAAGTTGTAACACTCCCATCAATTCCGCCATAAACAAACTCCGGAAGATACTTTCTCTTAAATCGCGAGTTCATAAAATAAAAAAGAAAAAGGGATTTAAATATTTAATTCATGCAAAATTCTAAAAACTTATAAATCCTTGTTCTGAAAAACAACAATGCCCAGAAAATTAAAACACCAAAAAAAATCAAGAGAAGAAACAACTGCAGAAGATTATTTTCCTGTTGATGAATCTGACTTAAAACATACAGTCAAAAAGGAGCACAAATCAATAGACAGAAAATCACTGGAAAAAGTTGAAATTCTCGCCTTAACAGAAAAAAAGAAAAGAAGAAAAACTTCGGCGAAGAAAAGAACTCTAGTTTCTTTTAAAAATCATCCTAGAAGGGTGGGTGGTCGGGGCGCTGGCGGTGGGACAATAAAAAAAATAAAAGAATATAGACCTCAAAAAATTTCTCTAAAAAAATCCGGCTATGAATTAATCATAACAGAAAAACCACAGGCGGCAGCAAAAATTGCCTCAGCTCTTGGAAAAATAAATAAGAAAACAAACAGTAATGTCTCCTACTACGAAGTTGAACGGAATGGGGAAAAAATCATCGTCGCATGCGCTGTAGGACATTTATTCACGCTAAAACAAACATCAAATTACCAAGTTCCTGTTTTTGATGTGAAATGGGTTCCTAATTTTATTGCGGGAAAAGGCATGGATTTCACAAAAAAATATTACGACACAATTTCGAAACTTGCAAAAAATGCATCAGGCATTACAATAGCAACTGACTATGATGTTGAAGGAGAAGTAATTGGCATGAATGTAATGAAATTTATCTGCGGACAGAATGACGCAAACAGAATGAAATTCTCTACATTAACAGACAAAGAATTAAATCAAAGTTACGAGCAAAAATCAAAAAGCATAAACTGGCCTAATGCTTTTGCCGGAGAAACACGGCATTATCTCGACTGGTTTTACGGAATAAACCTCTCGCGTGCTTTGATGAATGCTATAAAAACAACAGGCGCTTTCAGGATAATGTCCGTCGGCAGAGTTCAGGGACCTGCACTTAATCTTATAACAAAAAAAGAAAAGCAAATACAGGCATTCAAGCCGGAAAAATTCTGGCAGGTTTTCATCAGGATAAAAAATTCTCACGAACTTGAATTAAAACATAACAAAGATATTTTCAGGAAACAGGATTTAAAGAAATTTGAAAACCTTAAAGGCAGGGAAATTGATGTGGTTACAGAAAAAAAATCCCAGTCACTTCCGCCCCTCCCTCCTTTTGATCTTACCTCTTTGCAGTCAGAGGCATACAAGTTCCACGGAATAACTCCTGCACGAACTCTTCAAATTGCACAGGGACTTTATCTCTCTGGTTTAATTTCCTACCCAAGAACTTCTTCGCAAAAACTTCCTGCATCAATTGCTTACAAAGAAATTCTTGAGAAACTTGCGAAAAAGTATAAAGTCGAAAATCTGATAAAAAGAGATTCTCCTGTTGAAGGGAAAAAATCAGACCCTGCCCACCCGTCAATTTATCCGACAGGAAATTTTCAAATCCTGTCCGGAGAAGACGAGAAAATTTATAATCTTATTGCAAAAAGATTTCTCTCTCTTTTTTGCGAAGACGCTATTATCGATAACAAAACAATAAAAACAGAAATTGACAAACTTACCTTTTCAGTTAGGGGTTCTTCAATAAGAAAAAAAGCGTGGTTAGAGATTTATCCTATGAAAATGGTTGAAAAGGAAATTCCTGACTTTAATGGAAAAGCAAAAATAACTAATCTTAAATTTGATGAAAAAGAAACTCAGCCGCCAAAACGTTATTCACCGGCATCTATTGTAACAGAACTTGAAAAACGCGGACTGGGAACCAAAGCCACAAGAGCAAACATCATTGAAACACTTTATGACAGAGGATACATAAGAGAAAGAAGCATTGAA
>JBDRNS010000003.1:0-21175 GCA_043810865.1 archaeon
TCCCCAACCCTCTCAGCGTCCCTGAAACTTTCCTGACTTCCATCTTCTCAGGAAAAACAGCAAGCGAAGCACGGACAGAATTAACCGCCGCCCTGTTTATGCAAATAATCGCTTTGTCTTTTTCACTTTTCACAAAACTCAGCCCTGTTTTGGAAAACCCCAAAACACCGATAAAATCCAAAATCGCTTTTTCAATATTTTCCTTAAGATTTTTCCCGTGAACAAGAAGATACCTTTTATTCTCTCTCATGCTTGGCTTTAGCGATTTCATATATTTTCAAAGCGGAATTTGTTTATAAAATCTCTTCTCAATTATCTTATTGTGATTGGCTCGCTCCGCTCGCTTATTGGTGTAACTCCAAATCTGGCTTAGCTCAGATTTTTCGTAAAAAGTTTTGATGCATTAATTTTTCTTTAAGCGAAATTCCTGGCGAAGTCGGAATTGAGCCAATTAATTCACGAAGTGTAAATGAAAGCGAGCAACTTGTTGCGAGCACAATAATCAACTTTTTAAACTATCTTCACATTTTTCCCTTGAAAAAAAATGGAAATTTGTGCAGTAGGAGGATATGATTCAGTCGGAAAAAACATGACTGCAGTTAAGGTTGGAGATGACGTGTTTATTTTTGATATGGGTGTCAGCATTCCCGCGCTTATTGATTTGCAAAACGATAACATAAAGGTCTATTCTGAAAAGCATTTGAGAAAGGCAGGCGCAGTTCCGGACGATAGAATTCTTGACAAACTTGGTTGGGCGGGAAAAGTAAGAGCGATAATTTTGGGGCACGCACATCTCGACCACATAGGGGCAGTTCCATGGATTGCTTACCGTTATCCAAAAGCAAAAATTCTCGGAACGCATTTCACAATCGCTGTTCTTGAAACCCTGCTTAAAGACGCAAAAAAACATTTGAGAAATCAAATAATAAAAATTCACGGAAATTCTTCTGTAAAAATAAAAGGCAAAAGCGGAACATACAATCTTGATTTTCTCCACGTCACGCATTCAACAATCCAGTGCACAAATATCGCTTTCCATACAAAAGAAGGAGTTTTCTTTTATTCTGTTGACTTTAAGTTTGACGACACGCCGGTAATCAGCAATCCTCCTGACTATAACCGCTTTAAGCAGGTTGGGAAAAAAGGAGTAAAAGTTCTCGTCCTGAATTCTTTGTATTCAAAACAAAAAGGGCGTTCTTTAAGCGAAATGACTGCAAGAAAAAAAGTTGAAGAGGCAATTAACAAAGTGAAAAATGACGATACTGCTCTTTTTGTTTCAACTTTTTCATCCCACATTGAACGCCTGAAAAGCATTGTGGACTTCGGAAAAAAAACAAACAGAAAAATTATTTTTTTGGGAAGAAGTATGCATAAATATGTTGACTCTGCAATAAAGGCAAACAACTGTCCTTTCAAAAAAGATATTTCTCTTGCAAAATACAGGAATGAAGTTAATTCTGTTTTAAAGGAAGTTGAAGAAAACAGGGAAAAATACCTTATTGTTTGCACAGGGCATCAGGCAGAAGAAAATTCAATTCTTGACAGAATAATAAAAGGGCAAACGCCTTTCAAATTCATGCCAAAAGACAATATAATCTTTGCGTCAAAAGTAATTCCTGTTCCCCAAAATATTCTTGCGCGTGAAAAGATGGATGCGCAACTTGAAAAAATCGGAGTTAAAATACAAAAAGATATTCATGTTTCAGGACACGACTGCGAGGAAGATATAAAAATGGTTTTGGATTTTCTTAAACCGGAACATATCGTCCCAACCCACGGAACACCTGAGCAGGAATTTCCGGTTATAAGAATTGCTCAGGGCATAGGATATGAATATGGGAAAAATGTTTATCTTACTAAAGACGGCAAAGTATTAAAATTTTGATTTTTATAAAATACAATGAACGAAGATATTCTTGGCGGATTAAAAATTGCTTTGGAACGCGGGGATTCCCTGGAAAAAGCTATGCTTAGTTTTTATAATTCCGGCTACAAAAAAGAAGAAATAGAAAACGCTGCAAGAGCGCTTTTGCAGTATCAGTCAAATCCTGCGGAAATTCAGCAGCAAAATAGAAACCAGGGAAAACCAATACAGCCTAGTCAACAGATTCGAAACCAACAGACAAAAAGCCAGCAGTCCAATCAGCAAGATTATTATCAAAAACAAATGCCTGCAAAGCAAAATCCTGTCTTGCAAAAACAACCCTTAAAACAAATTGTGTCTGGTTACGAAAATAAAAAAGATCCAAGAAAAATATTAATAATTATTATTGTATCTTTGCTTGTCTTTCTGGTTGCTTCTTTGATATCAATTTACATTTTCAGAGATGCTATAATTGGTTTCTTCAGCAGTTTATTTCAATAAAATGTCCGAAATTTATTCTCCTTCTGATGATTCTTATTTAATGATTGAAATTCTGAAAAGCAAAATTCCTTTAATTTTAAGAAAAAATAAAAATATGAAAGTTATTGAAATAGGAAGCGGAAGCGGGATTTTGCTTGAAACTCTTTTTGGTTTGGGAATAAAAAAAGAAAACATATTTTCCTGTGATATAAATCCTCAGGCAGTTAGGCATTGCAGAAAACTTGGATTTAACTGCATTAAATCTGATTTGTTTTCAGAAATACGCGAAAGATTTGATTTGATTATTTTCAATCCTCCCTATCTTCCTTTGGATAAAAAAGAACCGAAAGAATCAAGAATTGCAACAACAGGCGGAAAGCAGGGAAGTGAAATAATAAACAAGTTCTTAATGCAGGCAAAAAATCATCTCGAAAAAAATGGGAAGATATTTTTTCTTTTAAGCTCTTTAACTGGGGGAATTGATTTTTTGGGATACAGGAAAAGAATCCTGGATTCCAAGAAACTATTTTTTGAGAGGTTGTTTGTTTGGGAATTAAGGTGATAATTTACTACAATTATTTTTAAATAGTTCAACGCCACTGGTTTTTCATGGTGAAATTCGCCCATCTTTCTGACATCCACTTAGGAGGTTGGAAGCAAAAACCGTTGCAGGATTTGAATTTTCAGTCATTCCGAAAAGCAATTGAGATTTGCATAAAAGAAAAAGTTGATTTCATACTTATTGCAGGCGACTTATTTGACACACCCTACCCCCCGATAGAAATTCTTAAGGAAACTTTCGCTGAATTCAGAAAAATAAAGGACTCCGGGATTCCATGCTTTCTGATTTCAGGAAGTCATGACTATTCTGTTTCCGGAAAAACTTTTCTCGACGTTTTGGAAAAAGCCGGCTTCTGCAAAAATGTTTCGGCATTCAGCCGTGATGAAGAAAAAGACAGGATAATTCTGCAGCCGACAATTCACAACAATGTCGCAATTTACGGCTATCCTGGAAAAAAATCCGGATTGGATTTAAATGACTTGAAAAAAATAGAACTCGCTTTCTCAGAAAATTCTTTTAAGATTTTAATGCTCCACACGACAATTGACAAGGCAGTGGGAAACCTCCCGATAGATTTTGTTGATTCTGACTCTCTCCCTTACGCTGATTATTATGCACTGGGACACATACACATAAGATTGCACCACAAAAACTTTGTTTATCCTGGCCCTTTGTTCCCGAATAATTTTGCAGAACTTGAGGAATTAAAGCACGGAAGTTTTTGTATTGTGAATACAGACGAAAAAACAGAAAAAGAAAGTCATGTAAAATATATTGAACTTCCAATAATTGGAATTGAGCGCATTAATTTGAAAATAAATGACGCAATAACTGCAACTGAAGAGATAGTTTCAGAACTTGAAAAAAGAGATATTGAAAACAAAATAATCTTGCTGAGGATAAGCGGAGAACTTGAAAATTCAAGAAATTCCGACATAAAATTTAACAAAATAGAGGAATTCGCAAAAAAGAAAAATGCTTATTTTATGCTGAAAAATACACACGATTTGAGAACAAAGGAGATGGAAATAGAATATGAAATTGCAAACTCGGAAAATATCGAGGAAGAAATAATAAAAAACTATTCCGAGCAGAATATTTCTGATTTCAATAAAATAATTATTAATCTGATAAGTTCTCTCTCAATTGAAAAACAGGAAGGAGAAACATCAGAAACATTCTCAAACCGCGTTGTGTCTGAATCAAGAAAAATTCTGAATTTTTAAAATGAAAAAAATATTGATTGCTGGCTTTGGGGGGAGGGAACATGCTCTTGGTTGGAAACTGGGGCAAAATAAAGAAGTAAGCGAGATTATTTACGCTCCGGGAAATGCCAGAACAGTTGAAGGGAAAGGAAGAAATACTTTTATTGATGGAACAAAAAAAGAAAATTTTCGCAGTTTATTTGATTTAGCAGTATATGAAAATGTTAATGTGGTTGTTGTTGGTCCTGAATTGCCTTTAGCAGATGGAATTGTGGATTATTTTCACTCGCACGGATTTACAAGAATAATCGGACCAGCATCTAACCAAGCATTATTGGAAGGAGATAAATTTTATTCTTATGATATTAATAATCAAATTGGAATTCCTCAGGCATATTCTATAAAATGTTTCTCTGTTGAAGAGATTAGAAAAGCAATTTCAAGATTTGAACAACCGGTGCTAAAATATCGGTGGCTTGCCGGAGGGAAAGGTGTAAGAGTATATGATTCTCAGAGAGGAGCTTTCAATGATTTGGAATCTTTTGTTAAAGCTTTTGGAAACGAAGTTTTAGTTGCTGAGAGATTATTTGGAGAAGAGTTCTCAGTTTTTGGCATCGCAGATGGAAAAGATTTTCTTCCATTTCCAATGTCTTTTCAGGACCATAAAAGATTGCTTGACGGAGACAAGGGATGCAATACAGGAGGGATGGGAGCATACGGGCCGGCACCTGTTGCTTCTTCGCAAGTTGTTCATGAAGTTTCTGAAAAAATAATGAAACCCGTCGTGGAAAAAACAGGATTTCGCGGTTTCCTTTATGCAGGCATGATGGTGACTTCCGAAGGATTAAAAGTTATTGAATATAATGTGCGACTTGGGGATCCTGAAACCCAGCCATTAATGATGCTTATGGAAAATGATTTGTATGAAATATTAAATAATTCTCTTGAAGGAAAATTAAAAGACAGTAAAGTAAGATTCAAACCAGGTGCCTCGGTGTGTGTTGTTCTTGCTTCAAAAAATTATCCTTACGATTATAAAACTGGATTGGTAATAGATGGTTTGGACGAAATTTCTGAAGATGAAAACTTAAAAATATTTCATGCAGGAACAAAAATTGAAGTCGGAAAGATTTTAACAAATGGTGGAAGAGTTTTGGGAGTAACATCTTATTCTCCGCAAGGAATTTTGCCTACACAAAGATTAGTTTACGAAATAATTCCTAAAATAAAAGTCGCAGGAGGATTTCATTACAGAAAAGACATCGCAAATAACGCTTTAGAATCAAAATGAAAATAAAAAAAATAATTTTGAACAACATAAGAAGCTATAAAAACCAGGAGATAGAATTTCCCGACGGCTCGATTTTGCTTTCAGGCGACATCGGAAGCGGAAAAACTTCTGTTCTCCTTGGAATAGAATTTGCATTTTTTGGTTTGCAGCCGGGACAAAAGGGTTCATCCTTGCTCAGAAACGGCGAGGACTCAGGAGGGGTAAAGATGGAATTTGAAATCGGAAACAAAAATATAGCTGTTGAGAGAACTTTAAAAAAAGGAAAAACTGTTTCTCAGGATTATTGTTCTGTTGAGGTTAATGGGGTTAAAGAAGAAATTTCAGTTATGGAATTGAAAAGCAGGATTCTTGAACTGATTGATTATCCTAAAGAATTTGCAAAAAAACAAAATCTTCTTTACAGATTCACAGTTTACACTCCCCAAGAGGAAATGAAGCAGATAATGCTTGAAAACTCCGAAACAAGAACAAATACTTTAAGACATGTTTTCGGAATTGACAAATACAAGAGAATTTTGGAAAACGCGTCGCTGTTGCAGACAAAAATAAGAGAGGAAAAACGTCTTAAGGAGGCACTGACTGCAGATACTGAACAGGAAAAATCTAACCTGCTGCAAAAAGAAAATGAACTGGAAACAAAATTTTACAATCTCTCATCAGTTGAAAAAGAATTATTCTTGAAGACAGAAATAAGAAAGAAAATTCAGGATGAAAAGGACAAGTTATCAGAAAAAATTGAGGAAAGAAAAAAGATACATCTTGAAATAGAAAAATTAAGGATAAGTATCTATGAAAAAAATGAGCAGTTCTCCGGAAACAGAAAATTAATCGGGCAATTGGAAAATCAGATAGGAGAACTGCAGGGAATAAGTTTTGATGAAAAAGAGGTATTTGAACTGGAAAATAAAATGAATTCCTTGAAACACAAAAGAAACGAGTTTAATGAAACCAATATAAAATTATCATCACAAATAAACTCTCTTGAAACAAAAAATCATGAAAACGAAAACCTCAGGGCGAAGATAATTCATATGGAAACGTGTCCTACGTGCTTGCAGGAAGTGAAACCAATATACAAAAATAATATAATGGAAAAAATTAATTCAGAAACAAACGAGAATCTGAGAAAACTTAAGATTCTCCTGGGGGAGAGGCAGGAGCTGTTTGTTAAAATAAAAGAAACCGAAGAGAATGTAATTCTTATTGAAAAAGAACTGCAGAATAAAAACATGATGAAAATAAAATATCAGAATCTGAATGAAAAGAAAAAAAGAATCGAGGAGCTTGAAAAAAGGAATTTTGAGATAGCAGAAGAGATATCCTCAATAAACAAAAAAACAGATGTCCTAAATATTTCTTTTGAGGATCTGGGTAAATACGATAAAATTTTTTCAGAGAAGCAGAGAGAATTTGAGGATTCAATAAAATTGGAGCATCTGGCTGAAATAAAAGTTGCAGAACTGAAAAAAGAAATAGAGTTCTTTTCAAAACAGATAGATGAGATAAAGGAAAGAATAAAAAAAGCAGAAGAAATAAAACATCAGCTTGATTATATTACTGGGCTTGAAAACTGGCTTTCTCAGAAATTTGTTCCGTTGATTTCTTTTATAGAAAAAAATGTAATGACAAAACTTAAGACAGAGTTCTCAAAATTGTTTGCGGAATGGTTTTTGATGTTGGTTTCAGAATCGTTTAATGCAAAAATCGACGATGATTTCTCTCCTCTAATTGAGCAGCAGGATTATGAGATTGATTACTCTTATCTCTCGGGAGGAGAAAGAACAGCCGTCGCGCTTGCATATCGTTTGGCTTTGAATCAGGTAATAAATTCCATGCTAAGCAAAATAAAAACAAAAGACATAATTGTTCTCGACGAGCCGACAGATGGTTTTTCCTCACAGCAACTGGACAAAATGCGAGACGTTCTGAATCAAATGAATGTAAAACAGCTGATAATTGTCAGCCACGAACAGAAAATAGAAAGTTTCGTAGACAATGTAATTAGATTCAAAAAAGTTGATGGTGTTAGTGTGAAAGAATGAAAATAAAATTTATCACACAAATTTTTAAATAAAAAATAAATCCTACAAAATTATGATTTTAACAACCCCTCAACTGAACAAAAGAATTGCTTCTGATTTGGCTGATTTTATTGTTAGTCGTATTTCTCAAAATACAAGAGGAGGTTATGATCACGGACTGATGCCTGATATAAACACTAGAGCTAGAGGAGCATCTCCAGATTTGCATTCCAAAATAGAGAGATTATCTCCGGATTTACACTCACAATCTCTAGAGTATCCTGAATCATCTCGAGCAAGAAATTATCTTGTAATAAAGCCACAACCTGAGCCGGGCCAAATTGGTATTTCAGGATTTGATATTCGCCTTGGGAGATTAATTGCATGGACAGATATTGTTAAGCAAAACATTACAGGAGAGGAACTTTTAAATTTGCCGCATAAATTTCTTGAACCCGGAGAAGAATTTGTTTTAGATTATGATGCAGAAGGAAATAGAGTTTATTACATAACAAGTTTTGAAAAAGTTTTCCTGCCTTCTGACTTGGAAATGCTGATAGATTCTAGAAGCACGGCAGGAAGAGTTGGAGCAATGTCTCAGGGTGTTGGATGGACTAATAATGGAGAATTAGTTGCAATTGTCCAGCCGTATGCGTTCCCTTTGAAAGTAACGTGTGGAGAAACAAAACTTTATCAGGCAGCAATCAGATTCAGGGGCTCCGGATATTTAGAATCAGAAAAGATTTTATCCGGTGAATTTGTAAGATTTAATGAAGATGAACAATCTCTTGAAGGAAATCTTACTCCTCAGGGATTGGCTCTAAAATTTGCAACTTCATTAATTTATCGTGCAAAAAAATGTGATATTCCTATAAACATGGATATAGTAGGAACAATTGCTCCAGAAGATTATTGGGAAAGAATTGAAGGAAATTCCAGAACAGTTATTGATGCAAAAACACTTTATCTGCTTGGTTCATTAGGACAAATTGAAATTGATTCAGCATGCGGATTATTATCCAGAGAAGAGCATGTTCTTACAGGCACAGGAACTTGGGGGAATTTTGCAAGAATCTTTCAGCCATTTTGGAGAGGTAGTGCAACTATGGAAGTTTATGGATTTGGTAAACGGGAAATTTGCAGAGGAGACAATGCAGGCATGTTCATGTTTGACGAAATAGAAATGGAATCAGAAGGGACTTATGCAGGATCTTATCAAAATCAAAAATCACCTGCTCTTCCAAAAATGTTTGCTCCCTGGAAATCCGCAGCTTAGCGAAAAATTTATAAAAGCATTATTCTCTAAAATATTATAAGTTCTAATAATTTCTATGAACTATTTTAACATATAAAATGGATGCAGAATTAAAGAAATCAATTCTAAAAACAGGAACAACTATTTTAGGAATCGTTTGCAAAGACGGAGTTGTAATGGCTTCAGACAGGCAGGTTACTCTAGGGCATTCACTGGTTGCAGACAAAAAATTCCAGAAAATTAATCCAATAAATGATTATATCTTGGTAGGATGGGCGGGACAGGTTTCCGGAGCCCAGAGAATTTCAAAAATTTTGCCTGCTGAATTAAAAATTAAAGAACTTAAAACTCGCACAAGACCGTCGGTAAGACAGGCGGCAAGTTTGCTTTCAAACATAGCTTATTCAGGAATAAGGCAGGCATCAATGGTTCCGGATATAGTTGAAACATTTTTGGGAGGATTTAATGAAGACGGCTCCTGCGAATTATATGAAATTTCTCCTGATGGTGCTTTGCTTCCGATAAGAGATTATGGTTCAACAGGTTCAGGGATGACATTTGTCCTCGGACTTCTTGAAAGGCAATACAAAAAAGGACTTACTGTTAAGGAAGGGGTTGAACTTGCGAAAGAAGCATTAAAAAGTTCCACGCAAAGAGACATTGGAAGCGGTTACGGAATTGATGTTTTCACGATAACAAAGGACGGAATAAAAAAAGTGGTGGAACAAACTATAGAGCCCGATTACAAGGACGATAAAAAAGAATAATCTTTGAATTATTACTTAATTAAAACCTAATAAGATGAGATATAGAAAAAATTACAATCCATTTCTTTTAATGAATTTTGGATTAAAACATTTAAGCGAAGAAATCTGGCAAAGCCGATTTCGAAGCCAAATAAATTTGTGAGCTAAGCGAACGAAGAAAAATGGACATTCTTAAAACAATAACTGAAAAACTTGGAACTAAAGTAAAAGACGCCGGTTTTGAAGGAGCGAACATTGTTCTTTACACAGATGATGAAAAGTTTTTCAGGGAAGGCGAAGGAGAAATAAAAAGAATAGTCAACGAAATAAAGAAAAGAATAGAACTTCGTGCAGACCAGAAAATTCTTCTTGACGACAAAAAAGCAGAGGATGAAATCAAGAAAATTGTTTCTCCCGACGCAGAAGTCACAGGATTGATTTTCGATGTTCAGAGAAGCATTGTTATAATTGAGGCAAAAAAACCAGGACTTGTTATCGGAAAACAGGGCTCAACACTTGAGGAAATAAAAAGAAAAACTTTATGGATTCCGCAGGTTCAGCGTTCGCCGGGAATAAAAAGCCAGATTGTTGAAAATGTGCGTGAAGTTCTTTATGCAAATAATAATTACCGAAGAAAATTCCTGAATTCAGTCGGAAAAAAAATTTACAGCGAATGGAATCCTGAAAAAACAGATGAATGGGTTCGTCTTACTTTTCTCGGCGGAGCAAGGCAGGTTGGAAGAAGTTGCTTGCTTTTGCAAACTCCAAACTCAAAAGTTCTTCTTGATTGCGGAATAGATGTTTCATCGCAGGGAGAGGAGAAATATCCTTATTTCAACATTCCTGAATTCGCTCTCGAACAGCTTGATGCAATAATCATAAGCCACGCGCACATTGACCACTCAGGATTTGTTCCTTACATTTACAAGATGGGTTACCGCGGCCCGATTTACATGACAGCACCGACGAGAGATATTACTGCTTTGCTTGCTCTTGATTTTATCGGCGTTGCATACAAGCAGGCAGAAAAGCCCTTGTTTAGTTCAACAGACATAAAGGAAATGGTTAAGCACAGCATTTGCCTGAATTACAATGAAGTTACCGACGTCACTTCTGATATAAGAATTACTTTTTACAATGCAGGGCATGTTCTTGGAAGTGCAATGGTTCATTTGAATATCGGAAATGGCTCTCACAATCTTCTTTACACAGGTGATTACAAATATGGGCGTTCGCGTCTTCTCGACCAGGCGGCCTCAAACTTTCCGCGACTGGAATCAGTGATAACAGAATCAACTTACGGCGCGAAAGCAGATGTTCTTCCTCCGAGAAAAGAAGCAGAAGACAAACTTATAGAGATGATAAACATGACAATAGAGCGCGGCGGGAAGGTCTTGGTTCCTGAACTTGGCTTAGGGAGAAGTCAGGAAACAATGCTTATCATAGAAGATGCAATCAATTCAGGAAGAATGAAAAAAATCCCAATTTACATAGACGGTATGATTTGGCACATTAACGCAATTCACACAGCGTATCCTGATTTTCTCAACACAAGAGTTAAGTCAATGACATTTCAGGACAAAAATCCGTTCCTCTCAGATATTTTTTTCCGTGTCGGTTCTGCACAGGAAAGAAAAAAGGTCTTTGAAGGAGGTCCTTGTTTGGTTCTTGCAACTTCAGGTATGCTTGTCGGCGGAGCATCTGTTGAATACCTGAAAGAATTTGCATCAAATCCGAAAAATTCTCTGATTTTTGTTTGTTATCAGGGACGCGGTTCTTTGGGAAGGGAAATCCAGGACGGGGTGAAAGAAATAAAAATGAATGTCGACGGAAAAGAAGAAATTGTGCAGATAAAAATGGAAGTTCAGGATACTGTCGGAGGATTAACCTCGCATGCAGGAAGAAATGAAATCATGTCTTTCTTCTCACGTGTCTCCCCCAAACCAAAAAGAATTATAGTTAATCACGGAGAGGTATCAAAGTCGCTTGACTTGGCTTCTTCGCTTTACAAAATTTATCACGTTGAAACAAATGTCCCCCGTATTTTAGAAACATTGAAATTGCGATGATTAATTGACAAATCCACCGTGGACAAAACAGCGGTAAACAACTTTTCTGTTTACTAATATTTCTTCTGAACCAGAAAAATTTGCTAAACTTCCCTTAACTGAAAATCTATAAATCCAATCACCTTCGGAAAATTCTTCAGGACCTCTTACAGAAATTTCACTTTCATGATTCTGGATTAATGCTTTTCTTAAAAAATCATAAACTTCTTTTTCACTAACACTACTATCAATTATAAAACCAAAATAATTTGCACCCCAAACAGGAATCTTATCTTTATACACAATTTCTTCTCCAATAAAATCTCTTGCCCCAAAATAAGTATCATGATAAATCAAATTATCTTCCTCAAATTGATAATCTTCTGACTTTAAACGCGTAGGTTCTGATTTCTTTGCATTCTTATTCGCATAAGTATTTTTATTAGCTTTATCTAAAAAGTTTTTTAATTCCTTAACACTTATATTCACTCCCATAACCCCAATTAAATAAACCAATTTTTAAACTTTCCCAAAACTTAAAAACCATTTTTTCTTAATTAATTCATGAAAAAGATAAAAAAGGTTATGTATACTGCATTAATCGCTTTCGCAATAATTTCTTTTTGGCGCGGTATTTGGGGGCTGATGGATATTTATCTGTTTCCGAACAACTATACATTAAGCTTGTTTTTATCCGTGCTTATCGGAGTTATAATTTTGTATTCAACAGAAAATTTAATCAAGAAATTAATATAAAATGAAACACAACTTAAAAATAACAATAATTCTTGTTGCAATGTTTCTTATAACGCAGTTCATAGGAATTTATGTTGTTAATTTTTATTCTCCTGTAAAATTTGTCAATGGTGAAACTATTGAATTGCCGTCAGCAAACGCTCTTCCTTTTGGTTTGGAAACTCCGCAACTCAGGGAAAGCTCAGAATTTAACTACGCATTTTTTTCTGTTTTCATAGCATTTGTCATTGCATTTTCACTGATTTTTCTCCTGATGAAACTGAATTTCAGGTTTTTTATGAAACTCTGGTTCTTTTCCGTGATTACAATCGCATTGGGAATTTCTTTTAATACAGTTATTCCTGAATTCTCTTACAGGACGATTCTTGTCCTTGTTCTTGCTGTTCCGCTGGCTTTTATGAAAATCTACAAGCAGGAAATTTTCACACACAACATCACAGAACTTTTCATCTACCCCGGAATTGCCGCAATATTTGTCCCAATACTGAATATTTACACAATGATAACTTTGCTTATTCTTATTTCAATTTACGATATCTGGGCTGTCTGGCATTCTGGAATCATGCAAAAAATGGCGAAGTACCAGATAAACAACCTTAAAGTTTTCTCAGGATTTTTTGTTCCATACATGTCAAAAAAACTTAAAGAAAAATTCAGAAAAATGAAACCTTCTCAAAAAAAGAAAATGAAAAAAGTAAAAGTTAATGTTGCAATCCTCGGCGGAGGAGATGTTGTTTTTCCGATAATCGCTGCAGGAGTAATGCTAAAAACCCTCGGATTGCTTTCAGCTGTTTTCGTGGTTTTGGGAGCAACTCTCGGCTTGAGTTATCTTCTTTTGTTCGCCAAGAAAAAGAAATTCTATCCTGCAATGCCTTTCATCTCTGCAGGAATTTTCGCAGGAATTTTTGTAAGTTATTTGGTGAATTATCTGGTTTGAGATCATGTCTTTTTCTTTCTTCTGTTAATTTTCTTATTTCTTCCAAACCCATTCTCTCAGATGATGTATTTGTAACTGTGCAAAAATTTTCTAAACTTTCTCTGGTTGCAGGTTCAATTGATTTTATAGAACTAGCTTGAACATATAAATTTTCAGCAAGTAGTAATCTTCTCCCAAAAATTTCATTAAATTCCGTTCCGACATAAGGATTAAGGACAATATCTCCATCACAATATCCTACGTATTTTCCTGCTTTTATATCTCCATTATCAGTTGTTATGACTACATCTTTTTCAGCTAAATCTTTATACGGAATCTTTCTTTCTGTATTTTCTCCAAACCCTGGTATTCTTTTCATATAACTTCTTCACAATTTTCTTTTAAAAACCTTTCCAATATGTTCTCACTAGAAAGAAACAACATTTCGTAAGATTTATAAATCCTCCAAAACTTGAATTTTTATGCTTATAAAACAGGATTTAGTAAGGAAGATAAAGGACTACTTTAATCTGAATGTCTATGAAACAAAGGTCTGGCTGGCTTTGCTCAAAAAAGGCGTGGCTTCAGCAGGCGAAGTTGCTTCAATTTCAGGAGTTCCAAGAAGCCGAACCTACGACGTTCTTGAAGGACTGGAAAAACGCGGTTTCGCAATTGCAAAACTTGAAAAGCCGACAAAATATATCGGAGTAAAACCCAAGATGATTATTGACAAACTGAAAAACAATATCCGAACAGATGCTGATGAAAGAGTAGTTGAACTATCAAAAATCAAGGAATCAGAAGAATTCTCGCAGCTCGAATCCCTCTACGGAATGGGAGTAAATTCTGTAAAAAGAGAAGACGTCTCGGCAGCATTGAAAGGAAAGCAAAACATTACAAATCAAATAAAAGAAATAATCCAGAATGCAAAAGAAGAAGTGGTTATTTGCACAAGCGTGACAGAATTTATTCAAAAAGCAAAATTGTTCGAGAAAACCCTCAAAATATTAAAAAATTCAAACATAAAAGTAAAAATAGCTCTATCGGGAAATGAAAACATGATAAAGCAGGTTTCTGAAAAACTTGGAATAAAAATAAAAAGAGTGAACCTTGACGCAAAGTTTTTCGTCATAGACAGAAAGGAAATCCTTTTTTATCTTTCAAGAAATTCTGACGAGGATGATTTTGCAATTTGGCTAAACTCAGAATTTTTTTCAAGCGCTTTTGTGTCTTTGTTTGAAAAAGCGCTTGGAAAATGAAAAGAAGAATATCAGATGTTGTAATTTTTGATGGCACTTTGGAAGAATTGAACAGACAAACAGGAGAAGAATACATTGATTCTGGTGAGAATTTTGTAGGGGAACCATATCCTATAGATCAGTTCATTATTAAAACGCAAATTGATTTAAGAAAAAAAGGGTATGATGCTCTTATAAGGGCACGCCCGTTTATTTTTCCAATATTAATTTCTACATGGGTATATTATTCAGGAATTCCTGTTATAAGAAAATCACGACTTAGTTAACAAGATTTATATCTTTTACAGACATCTCTTTCATGCGTCTGGCATCTCTTTTTTTCCACTTCTTTAAAAATTCTCCAAGATTAAAATTAATTTTTTCCCGCGCATAAATTCGTCCTGATTTGACAAAAGTATTTTTATGAACTTTCCTGAATTCTTCCACATTTTTTTCCTGTTTGGTCATCGGCCCTTGCAAAATAATTTCTTTTTTTCTTTTAACAGAAAAGAAGCACATAGCATTTTTTCCTTCTTTATATTCAAAGCCATTTTTCTTTATTCCAAAAAATTTGCTTATTTCCTTGCCTAAATGATTGTAAAATTTCAATAGTTTGCTTCCGGCAATATCTCCTTCCTGCTTGTTTGTTGTTATTTTCAGAACAGCAAAGTCAAGTTTCTTTTTCCTGGCATTTAATTTTTCTTTGTCAAAATCTATTTCTTTATGCTCAAAAAGTTTCACGCTGGGATTTCTCAGAAATTCTCTGCATGATTTCTTGAATTCTTCAAATGTTTCCTTTGACAGGGCTGCAAGAACATTTCTTTGTTTGTAAGTCGGATCAACGAGAATAATCGGCGACTGGAGTTTCGCGCTGTTTAAATCCATAAGAATTTCCCGCCTGTTTCTGAAGTGTTTTTCGATGTCTATGACTTCTTTTTTGTCTTCATGAATTTTTTCCACTGCTTTTGCAAATTTCAGAAAACTTTTGTAATGAAGAATCAAAAGTTCCAGTGCATATCCTGAAAATCCTCTTATATAACTTTCTGCGCCGTAGCATTTGTTTGCATAGCAAAATGCCTTAGCCAAAAGAACTTCGTCAAGCATTTTGCTTTTGATTTTTCTTTTAATATAATTAACGTGGCTGTATGACAAATCAGTTATATTTTCTGCTTCCCTTGGATTCTTTATTTTAAGAACAGGAATAACTTCTATGTAAAAATCTCCTCTCTTTTTTATTCTGAAGTAATCTCTTGAGCCATGAATTTTTTCCGGCTGGAGTATTTTCCTGAGAATTTTTTCCGTGAGTTGAGAGATATCTTTTTCCTTCTTGTCAAATCTCAAAAAAATATCCGCATCATAAACGTCTTTTTTTACCACAGTTCCTTTTGCAAAACTTCCTCCAAGAAAAACCTCTGCATTTACTTTATTTTTTCCGATTTCTTTTTTGATTTCTTCAATAAATTTTGAAACATAGGGACTGATTTCAATCAGCTCTTCAGCAGAAGGTTTTATTTTTTCCAGGGCTTCTTTAAGGACAGAATTAACATTTTTATTTCTCATAATCACTAAAACACAGGAATATTTATAAAACTACTTGATTGGAAGATAAAATGGAAAATAAAGACACGTTGATTTTGTTTGATGTCGGCGCGGTTTTGGTTTCACTTGATCACGAATCACATTACAGAAAACTGTCAGAATTATCTGATTTGAACCATGAAGAAGTAATAAAGAGATATACAAAAAGCGATTTGAACCAAAAATTTTGGAGCGGGTTAATTTCAACATTAGATTATTTTTTGTTATTAAGAAAACTGATTGGCGTAAGGAACGATGTTACAGATGAAACATTGATGGATGCTTATGTAAGTAAAATTGGGGAACAAATAGGTGATGTTATTAGAGTAAAAGAGCGGCTGATAAAAGCCGGTTACAGTGTTGGAATATTCTCAAATATGGAAGAAGTTATTAGAGATTATATTTCATTAAAATTCCCTCGCGTTCTTGAAACCCAAGATGGTTCGCCAAAAATTCTCTCTTTTGAGTCAGGAGGAATAAAACCAAGTGAGAGAATGTATAACAGAGTAAATTGGCACGGCAGAGTAATTTATATTGATGATAATAGCAGCTATGTTCAAAAAGGAGAAGAACGCGGATGGAAGGGAATTGTTTTCACACCTTTTGTTGACTCCAAGGAATCTGTAAGATTATTTCAGGGAAGTAATGGCTCTTCTGCATCTTCAAATATTCTCCATGCAAATTCTATAGACGAACTCGTGAAATCTCTTGAGTCATTTGGTTTAAAATTTTAATCACTTTTTCTCGGGATTTCTTATCTCCTTTATGTCTTTTGCACTTTTGTCTAGTGTTGATGCCAAATCAATTATATATTTTCCTTCTTCAAGTTTGTAAATCAGCGGCCTTTTTTTGTTGAACAAATTGACAATGTCAATTTCAAATTTTCCGGGAGAAGCCACCCTTATTGACTCCAAATCAAGAATCACAGGAGAGTCCTCGTCGGGAATTCCAGCCATTTCCCTGATTTCTTTTTCAACTTTTTTCTTTTCCTCTTTTGGAATTTCAATAGGATTTTCCTTCGCCTTTTCAAGATATTCGTCTCTTATGTAAAAGAAAAAATGACTTCCGCAATCACCGCAACCTTCTATTATCTCCTTGCTTCCCGCAGGGATAATTCTCTTGCAGTGAACGCACTGGTGTGGCATGAATTGCAGAAATAAAGAAAGTATTTAATTTTTTTGATACTACCGATTCAATAATAATTCTATCTTTTTTGGATTTCTTTTTATTTCCTTGACAATTGTTGCCGGCCCGATTATTGTTATCGCCCCCAAATTCCCGCCGGAAATTGCATTCAGCAGTCCGCTTCTCATTTTCCCGAATAATTTCTCGTTTCCGTTTCCTGATATCACGGCAAGTTCAATTCCTTTGAAATTTTTCACATGCCCAATCATAGCCATTGTGTCTCCGATTAATCGTGTTTCCTCTTCTGTTTTCAGTTTTCCCTGAAGAATTATGATGTTGTTTCCAAGAACGATTTTCAAAATTTTTTTAATTCTGCCGTCGCTGTCAAGATTTTTTATTTCCGAATAAGGCAAAAGCTGTATCGAAAACCCTTTCAGTTTTTTCACGCTCTTTTTCATTTTCCTAAATTTTCTTCACCAGTTTAAATATGGACTCGTAAAACTCCTCTATATTTTCTCCGTATCTTGCGCTTATCCCGACGACATCATATTCAGGAAATGCCGCCTCTATTTTTTTTATGTCTGCTTTTCTTAAATCAACTTTATTCGCGACTATCAATACAGGAATTTTTCTCGCAGCAAGGTTTCCTATAATAGTAATATTCACCTGGTTATAAGGGTTTTCACACGCGTCCAAAACAACCACAACAATGTCCATGTCATCAAGCCACTTTATTGATTCTATGACTCCCTGCGTCGCCTCTTTAGCCCTCTTCTTTGATTCCTTTTTTTTCATTTTGTATTTCAAGAAATCTTCATAATCAATCTTTGTAGCTATTCCCGGCGTATCTATTATTTTAAAAGTCAATTTTTTCCCCTTGTAGCCGATTTCAACTTTTTCCTTGAACTGAATATTCCTTGTTTCATGCGGAATTTTGCTTATTTTTCCCATTTCCTCGCCCGTAAAATCCTTGCAGATTCTGTTCGCAAGCGATGTCTTCCCCGCATTTGGCGGTCCGTAAAATCCCATCCTCACACTCTTTTTATTTCTGAAAATGTTCCTGAAAATTCTTGAAAAGAAATTTTTTATTATTTTTATTGCCATCTTGGTTTTTACTGGGAAATTTAAACACTTTATTAAATTTTCGTGTGCCTGAATCCGCCTCCGGGTATGTTCCCTCTTGGAGGAGTTTTCTCTTCTTTTTTAAAGAGATTCAAAATGCTGTTTAATGGGATTTCGAACATTCCCGTCCTTTTCCCGTGATATTTTCTCATGATATATCTAACCTGCTCAGAACTCCATCCTGATTTTTTCAGCCGCGATGAAATCTCGTTGGCTTCAGCGCCTTTCCTGCTTTGCTGCCCTATGTAAGATATTAAATTGTGCAAATCATTTTTATTTCTGAACAGATAATCTTCATATCTTTTTTTATACCATGTTTGCATGATGATGTATGCCGCAAGTGCAAGAAAAATTAAAAGTATTATGATAAGCACAAGAAGTGTCTGCCTCGATAAATTTTCCGTTCCGCTGATTGTTGGAGAACTTACAGAAAGTTTCTGAATTCCCGGAGAAACAAATGCAGGGAGATTAAAAACATCAAAATCCTCTGTTGTTGAGAATTCAATTGTTTTCTCGTTCCCTTGAAGAGGTATGAAAAAATAATTTCCGGATTCTCTTTCAGAATAATCCTGCTTGAATTTCAGTCCGTCTATTTTCTCGACAAACAAAAACGCTTCGTCAGGAGATGATTTTTTTACATTAACACTGAAAACATTCAGGATTCTCTCTGCATCGCTGTCATAAACTGCGGAAAATTCATGGAAATCAATTTTTGTTTCTGCATTATTAATATTCCATAAAGTTATCGCATCGACATAACTTCTTCTTTGAGAAGATGAATAATCTCCGCCGCCTGCCGTGCTTACAATTTCCGGATTTATGTCTGATTCAAGCGGGAAAAACAAAAACGAGTTTGCTGTTTCTGTTTCCTTTATTTCCTCCGGAATTTTTATCCTTACCAAGTCCTTCATTATGCTCACATATTCTTCATCATTGGACGCAGATGCATTTCTTTGCTGCAAACTGCTTAGGTTTGCATTTAAACTGTCAAAATCAAAAAGCGAGTTGAATGAACTCTTGTAAAATGCAGGATATCCGTCAACCTGGCTTCTTACATTTGCCAAGTCAGTTAATTTTTTTCTCAGCAAGATATTCACTGCATTTACCGGCGTTTGCACTTCTACAATGAAAATTTTTGAAACCGTATATTTGCTGGTATCTGTTATTTTTACTTCAATACTAAAATTTCCAATTGAATCATAAGCATGACTCACTTTATTTTCAAAAGTGGTTTCCTTTTTCCCGTCTCCGAAATTCCATTCATACTTTGTTACATTTGCCGTCGAGCCGTGCTTGTCAATAAAAGCAACAAACTCAATAGGGTATGCTGCAGGAACAATTCTCGGATTTAGTGAAACAATCTCAGGAATTTTCTTCACAGAAATATTCTCATTTAGTAATTCTGAATTTCCCAAACTCAGTGAAATTAAACTGCTCCCGAAAGAACTTGGAACAGAAAGTCCTGCATCATTCAAAATAATTTTCAAAAAGCCAGATGATATCCTTGCAGATGTCTGTGTTAAATTAATAAAACTGTTGAGGGTTGGCTCGCCAATATCTGCAGTATATGAAACTTCTAAATTTCTTAAAGTAATTTCCTGCGCTGTTTTAGAAGTTAACTTGATTGGAACAATGCATCCGCTTGCAGGGCAATCCATATTATTCCCATACTTTTGCTTTAGATAATTCTGGATTTCTATGCTCAGGAAATCGTTTTTTAAATAATCAATTTTCAGCTCTCCGAAATTTGTAAATTCTCTTGCCTGTGCAGAAATTTGATAAGATGCAACTTCTGTTTCTCCCGGAGACGGCTCTCCCGGAAACCCGCATTTATCATTTGTTTCTCCTTTAATCTGGAACTCCCCGCTTTTTGCAGTAGCGCAAATGTAATAATCTCCCTGCGTGTTGATTGCATAATCTATGTTGCAGTTATATTCTCCTTCAGATGAAATTTCAGGAAGGGCGCATTCTCTCAGCAAATCTCCATTGGAATTTTGGATAGACATATTAACATCTCCGTCTGTAATTTCCTTAAGCCAAACTCCGGCATTCAAACCAGGCGACTGCGGAAACGTAAATTTCTGGCAATACATGTCTGTTCCGCCGAATTTAAGATTGAAGTTTGCTATTGAACTTGATTCTTTATCAAAGCAACTGTAACTCTTTGTTCCGCAAAGCGCTTCTCCTGCATTTTGATTTGCAAAATCAATTCCGTCGTTAAAAACATCTAACTCAAGTTGGTTTGAACATGAAGGGGCTGCATTGCTTGAAATGTTAAAACTAGCACTATTCACGTTGTTTATTTCTCCCAATAATTTAAACCCGACAGTTTTGCTTTCCCCTGAATTCAACGTGAATGTTTTTGTTTGTTCTTCGCTTCCTTCAACTCCAAAATAATCCTGCTGGCAATTTCCTGTAGAACATGTATAATCTTCACCGTTTTCAAAACCATTTAAATCAAGAACTGATTTCAAGTCCTTTCCCGCACCGAAACCTGTTTCAAAAAGTGAATCAACCGGCTCATTGTCAAAACTTATGTTTATCCATCCCTTTACTCCTTCACTTGGAGAATACTGCTTTTCTAGGGAATAATTTGGGTTTCCCAAACTAAAAGTTGCAGAAACAAAACTAAAGCAAAAAGCCAAAAATGCGAAGCTAACCAAAACAAAAATCACCGACTTTTTCATGTTCCATATTGGTAAATTTATTTTATAAACTTGTCTGTTAAAAGGTAAAGAATTATATGTCTCGCACTTCGTGCTCGCTTTTAATTTGCTCTTCGTTAATTAATCATTTTGAAACTCTGCTTTCTTGCTAAAATCTTCTCCTATTAAAATTAATTATTAATTCGAATGAGTTTATGGGTGAGTGGAATTTCTGGGTTTGGCAGAACTAATTTAAAAAAGAAAATCATGGAAAAGAAAATTTATTTCTTCCTTCTCAAATTCATAAAAACATAAATCATTGC
>JBDRNS010000004.1:0-5181 GCA_043810865.1 archaeon
GGTTGGCTCGTTATCGTAAAGGCGGATGGGCAGCTCTGGATGCTCGAAAGCGAGGAGGTCGGAAGCCGAAGCTTGGTATAGTATATAATAAATAAATAGTATAATATAGTATAGTATACATTAAGCATTAGAAAGTATAGGCAATAAATAAAAACTTTATGTGCTTTATATGATTTAGTATAATTTTTAATAATTCTTGAGCATGATATCTAAAGTTTGTTAAATCATTTAAAATATAATTATAATTAATTCTTCCACAAGAAATTGTGTGTTATACATTTAATATTAATTACTTATTTATTTTGGCAATGTTGATTTGTTTTAACATTAGTTAGCTGGTTTTTTGATAATATTTTGTTAGTTTGTTCCGTCTTTTACAGTAATCATTTCTGCATTTGCGGATATTTTTAGGAATTTGTTTTAAATTTTAACAATTTCTTCTGCGAGATTAATATTTAGTGAATTGAAAATTCCAATAGGACTTAGTGAATTGAAAATTCCGACAATGCAGGAAATTAACGGCGAGCAGTTAGAATGTAGATTCCACAGGAAATTGTGGTGTTTTTCTTTATTAGTAGTTATGAAAGTTTATATAATAACTAAAGTTTTGCCGATGGAAAATAAATTTTCTGCGGTAAATCCACAGGAAATAAAGGTGTGAGTTAAAATGGTAAAAGGGGTTTATTTTAAATGGCGAATTTAAACAGAATTTAAAATGGTGGCAGAACTTGATAAAATTTTTGAGTCGTTTGACAGGAACAGAAACACGATTTTTAAAAACAAGCAGGTTTTGCAAAATAATTTTCAGCCGAAGGAAATTCTTTACCGTGATGAACAGATAAAACAGATTGCGTCGATTCTTGCTCCGGTTTTGAGGGGGGAAAGGCCAAGCAATTTGTTTCTTTACGGGAAAACAGGGACAGGGAAAACGCTTTCAATACAATTTGTTCGTGATGGTTTAGTGAAGAGAGCAGACAAGATTCCTGATTTTAGATTGAGGATAGAATATCTTAACTGCAAACTGAAAAAGGTCTCAGACACAGAATACAGGATTCTTGCAGAACTCATAAAAAAACTTGGTGGAGAAATATCTTCAACAGGGCTGCCTACAGAATCGGTTTATAATAAATTTATCGAGATTGTTGATTCTGAAAAACAGCTTGTTGTTTTGGTTTTGGATGAGATAGACCAGACAATAAAAAAAATCTCAGACGGGTTTCTTTATAATCTTACACGACTCAACTCTGAGTTGTCGAAATCGCAAATTTGTGTTGTGGGAATCAGCAATGATTTGACTTTTCTGGAGGGTTTGGATCCAAGAGTGAGAAGCAGTTTGAGTGAAGAGGAGATTATTTTTCCACCTTACAATGCTTTACAGCTTCAGGAAATTTTGAACAAGAGGGCTGAAGAAGTTTTTAGAAACGGAGTTATTGAAGATGGTGTTATTGCAAAATGCGCGGCTTATGCTGCAAGGGAACATGGGGATGCGAGAAGAGCTTTGGATTTGATGAGAATTGCAGGAGAGTTGGCTGAGAGAGACAATTCAAAGAGAATTTTATTTAAGCATATAGACGAAGCAAATAACAAAATTGAAAGAGACAAAATTCTCGACGTTGTCAAGTCAGAGCCGAAACAATTTCAGCTTGTTCTTTATTCAATAATAAATCTTCTGAAGAAAAACAAAAATCCGCAAAAATCGCTTTTGAAAAATTCTTCTGATAAACGTTCTATTTTTACGGGAGATGTTTACAATTTTTATCAGGAATTGTGCGTGAAACACAAAATGGAAGTCCTTACACAGCGCAGAGTGAGTGATATAATTCAGGAATTTGATATGCTTGGGATTATTAATGTGAGAGTTATTTCAAAGGGAAGGGGTGGGAGAATGAGGGAGATAAACTTTGCGATTACACAAAATATTTTAGAAAAGGTTGAAGAAATCATTTTAAATTCGCTTAATTATAATTAGTTGTCCGGAATTAAAACATGCAAAATAAAAATGGATACGAAAGAGATACTGAGCTTTTGTTTAAAGAACGGCTTGCTGATAGACAATGAGCTTTTGCATCTTTTTAGCGGGACTTCTGATTCTGAGTCGGTGAAACTTTTTATCGAAGGAATAAAAAAACACACAAAAAAAAGAGTGATTACGAAAGACATAATTTATGAGAACAAAGATAATATAAACGACTTTTTTTTGAATCTTCCTGAAGAAAACAAACAGCGGCTTGAGAAGTTTAAAATCAAGCTTGGATTGAGCATAGAAATTTCAAAAGAAGTTGAAAATGTCTCCAGAATTGTTCCTCCTGCAAAAAACCAGGGAAATGTCAGGGTTTCTTTAATGCCTGTTTCCGAAGGGAAAAAGATGGAAGTTGATGATTTTGTAAAACATTTCAGAAACAGGTTTGCGGAGATGAGAAATTTTCTTCAAGAGAGACCTGAGCTGGACGATTTGGTTTCGATAAACAAGATAAACGGAAATAAGCAGGGAGTTTCCATAATCGGCATGGTTTTAAACAAAGGAATTACAAAAAACAAAAACATTGTTTTTGAACTTGAAGATCTTACTGGGAGAATAAAAGTTCTTGTTTCACAAAACAAAAAAGAAGTTTATGAAAAAGCAGAAGAAGTTTCTCTTGATTCTGTTATCGGGATAAAGGCGTCGGGGAATAATGAAATTTTATTTGTCAATGACATTTTTTTCCCGGAACTTGTTATTCCTGAAAGGAAATTTTCTCCTCTTGATGAAAATGCTTTATTCATAAGCGACATTCATATCGGAAGCAAGCTTTTTTTTGAGCAGAATTTCAAGAATTTTATTAATTACCTCAATAATGTAAGTGAGCCGGAAGTGGAAAAAATAAAATATCTTTTTGTAGTCGGGGATTTGGTTGCAGGAGTTGGTGTTTATCCCAATCAGGAAAAATATCTGGAAATAGTTGATCTGGAAGAGCAGTATGCAAGAGTTGCAGAATTATTTTCGAGAATCAGAAGTGATATAAACATTATCGTTATTCCCGGAAATCATGACTGCGTCAGATTAGCGGAACCTCAGCCAATTCTCGACGAGAAATATGCCTGGCCGTTGCATAATTTAAGAAATGTTACTCTTGCTGCAAACCCTTCAACAATTAACATCGGGGCGACAGAGGATTTTTCAGGATTTGATGTTTTATGCTATCATGGTTTTTCTTATCCTTATTATGCAAATACTGTTCAGAAACTGATAACTTCTGATGCAATTAATTCTCCGGACAAAATAATGACATACCTTCTTAAGAACAGGCATCTGGCTCCGTCGTATTCTTCTGTGCAGTGTTCACCGACAGAGAAAGATTTTCTTTTAATCCGGAAAGCGCCTGACATCTTTGTTTCAGGGCATTTGCACAGAAGCGCTGTAAGTTATTACAATAATATTCTTGTTGTTTCAAATTCATGCTGGGAACGACTGACGCCGATTCAGGAGAAATACGGGAATATTCCTGATTTTTGCAAAGTTCTACTTTTAAATCTGAAAACTCGTGCAGTTAAGATTCTTGATTTTGAAGATGATGGGCACAAAAAGAAAATGGAAGAATTTCATGCTTCAAATCAACTCAACAAAACTTCTGAAAAAGAGCAAAAATAAAATGTTACAGAAATCCACTGAAAAATATTTTGAAGATTTTGAGAAAGACATAAGAAAAGTTTATGCTGTTGCGGAAGAAGCAAGAGCAAAAGGTTATGATCCTGTTGACAAAGTTGAAATTCCTCTTGCGAGAAGTTTGGCTGAAAAAGTTGTCGGTTTGATAGCGACGATTTATCCTCAGATGAAAGATGTCGGAATTTCAGAGAGAATTCTTGAACTGGAAAAACAATACGGGAAACTTGAGCCGGCTGTTTCATTGCAAATTGCAGAAGAAGTTGCAAAACAAAAATTTTGCAAATTTGACAGCTTGCTTCAGAGCATTGATGCAGGGGCGAGGATTGGTTTTGCATATATTACTTTGGGTGTTGTTTCATCACCGATAGAGGGGTTAACAGAAATAAAAATTTTCAAAAGAAAAGACGGGAAAGAATATCTGTCTCCTTTTTATTCAGGGCCTGTGAGGAGCGCCGGAGGAACCGGCTCTGCATTTTCATTGGTGATTATAGATTATCTTCGTGAAATGTTTGGTTTTGATGTTTATGACCCAAACGAGGAAGAGATAAGAAGAACTCTTACAGAGCTTTCAGATTATCATGAGAAGATTACCAACTTGCAGTATATGCCGACGCCTGAAGAAATAAGATTTCTTGCACAGCATCTTCCTGTTCAGATTAACGGCGAGCCGTCAGAAGATAAAGAGGTTTCAAACTACAAAAATCTTGAGCGCATTGAGACAAATTTTATCCGCAGCGGTTTTTGCCTTGCTTTCGGCGAAGGGATTGCACAAAAGGCACCGAAGATAAAAAGATACATAACTTCTCTTAAGGCAAAAGGATTTAAGATTAGTTCATGGGATTTTCTTGATGAGTATCTCGCCCTTCATGAAAGAAGAGACAAAGGGAAAACAGATGATTCTCCGACGTACATAAATGATTTGGTTGCAGGAAGGCCTGTTTTTTCACATCCATCCAAGTCCGGAGGTTTTAGATTCAGATATGGGAGGGGCAGAACGAGCGGGTTTAGCGCAGCTTCGATGAATCCTGCTACGATGGCTGTAACAGATGGTTTTATTTCAATGGGAACTCAGTTAAAAATCGAAAAACCAACAAAAGGTTGTGTTATTACTTCGTGCGATTCTATTGAAGGACCGATTGTAAAACTGTTTAACGGCAGTGTAAAAAAATTAAAGACAAAAGAAGACGCAAGAAAATTTTATCCTGACATCGAAGAGATAATTTATCTCGGAGATATTCTTTTTCCGTTTAGCGATTTGAGAAACAGGAATCATGTTCTTATAAAACCAGGTTATGTTGAAGAATGGTGGGAACTGGAATTGGAAGAAAAAAATCCTGAACTAAAAAATAAAACTGATTCTTCCAGTATTTCTTTTGACGAAGCGATTGAAATCAGTAAAACTTCCAAAATTCCTTTACACCCAAAATTTATTTTTTACTGGACAGAAATTTCAAGAGAACAATTTTTATCACTTATTTCCTGGCTGGAACAGGCAAGGTTTGCAAATAAAAAGATAATTTTTCCCTACCTGAAAAGTT
>JBDRNS010000005.1:0-113346 GCA_043810865.1 archaeon
CGGCGTGGGCGTTATTTTAAAGATGGTTGAACATAATAAATTAGTGTTGCTTAATGAAACAATAAATGCATTGCAAATGAGTTTAGAAGATTTGCTTGCTTTTGCCAAAAGAACTAAGGAGGATGCTATTGCCTCTCCCGGAGCAGCGGTTTCTCATAGCGATACGTCAAAAAATCAATTGCAAATTTTAACATATGGTTTAGACAAGAGAATTTATAGGATGAGAGCAGAGTTAAGTTCGTTAAGAGGATACAGGACCTCTGAAAGATTTGTGGTTTCTTTAGGGGCTTTAGTTTATTTAGAGGAACAAAGTAATGGGGAAAGAAGATATTACTGCGTCTTTCCTGCGGGAGCAGGAGAATCTTTTGTTACCCACGAAGGAAAAGTAAACATTATTACCCCAAATTCGCCTCTTTTTATTGCAATGAGGGGCAAGCAAGAAGGCGATGAGTTTAGTTTCAGACTTAATAACCGGGAAAGTGAATATTGCATTTTAAGTATTCAATAAATTAACCTGTATTCACTGAATTGTAAATTTCTAAAAATTTCTTTGCAAGATTCTGATAATTTTTAGTCCATACACCCACATTTTCTTCCTCGGTTGATTCTGAGAAAGTTTTTTTTGCTCCTCGCAATTTTAATACTTTATCCCAGTTTCTGCTTTTTCCCCTGATTTTTTTAGATATTTCTAGAGGAACTCTGTATACCGATTCAAAAGTTCCTCTTCCTGGTATAGTCAAACTGGCAGCAAGTTCCATTTCGGCATTCCAATTTTCAAAATTCTCCAGCATTTTTAAAAGGATTTTTACATCTATATTCTCGTCAAAAAATGAAGTAAAAGGTCCGGGAAAATATTGCAGTGATTCTATATAAAGTCCATGATCTTCTCTTAAAACCGGCACATTAAATTCTTTGGCAGCAGCTTCGGAAGAGAATTTTGCAATTTTTGAACTTGATGATGCCTGTATTTCGGGAAATTCTTTTTCTATCGAACCCAGTTCTATTCCAAATTGATCAAATATCTTTTTGGCGGCCAAAAGTTTTCCTTTATTTTTTGTCAGTAAATAAATTTTCTTTTCCATGATTTTCATTAGAAATCTGATTTTTTAAATATTCTCTTCATAAGATATATAAATCTTTTTTTGAGTAACATTTTATGCAAATATTGGCTGAACTTGTTGGAATTCCGGGAACAGGGAAAACTTATTATCTAAACTTGTTAAAGGGTTTTGTAAATTGCATAGATTTCGGTGAGGAACTGAGCAGATGGTTAAAAGAAAATAAGAAAGAGGAAGGTGTTTATCCGACTGCAGAGCATATTAAGGAGTTTATAGATTTTTTGTATTTGGGCCTGAATGGCGAATCTGCTGTAATGACTTCCCATATTGTGCATTATCAACAAGGGAAATTTATTTATGATTTGGATCTTGAAATTTACGCCAAACCTCACACACATATTTTTTTGTATTCCAATCCTGAAGATATATTGCTGCGAAGACAAAAGGATATCCTCTCTGGCAGGAAACAAAGAGGGATGGGGAATTTACCAGAAATCAGAAGCCATCAAGATATCTCTTTGAGGGTAACGAGAGAATTGAGCGAAAAACTTAGTTCATGTTTGCTGATTTTGGAGAATATTGCCGGAAATGAAGACGAAAATATTGCAAAAATAAGACATCTTTTTAGGCAGTTAAATTATAAAGGGGCAGTTACAGTTTAATAAAGAAAGATTTAAGAATTGTAAAATTACGTTTATTTTATTAGGAGTTATTAAAAATGAAAAAGATTTCTAGTTTAACAATACCCTGCCATTGGGATCCACAAGTATTAAAGCAAATCCTAGGTCAAAGAGGGAATCAGGGAATTGAATTAAGAGAAGTTTACGGAGTAATTCCTAGGGCGCCTATTGGTCATGGGAGAAATCCTTCTATGCTAAAGCCCTTAGAAGAAACTGAGATTCACAAATTTATAGGTTTATTAAAGGAAAATAAAATTAATTTTGCATATCTTTTAAATTCTCCTTTCGCAAAAGAAAAAATTAAGGAAAATTATTCTGGGATCAGGAATTATATAGAATGGATTTTGGCGGAAATAAAGCCGGATTCTTTAGTGATCTCTTCTCGGGAAGTTATGGATCTGGTTAGAGAGTTTTCCGATATCCCTATAACAGTTTCTACGATTGCAAGAGTAAGAAATGCAGGGGATTTGGAAGGGTATCTAGAAATAAATCCTTCTAAGGTAGTTGTACAACACGATGTTAACAGAGAGTTTGAGGAACTTGAAGAGTTAGTGGAATTTGCAGGAGAGCAGGGTGTTAAAGTGGAAGTTATGCTTACTGAAAGTTGTATAAGGGGATGCTCTTTAATGGTTAATCATTATAGGACAGTGGGCGGGGGAAATTCTGATAAATTATTTCACCAATGGTGTAATACTAAAAAAATAAGTTTACCGGAAGAATTATTATTATCAAATTTCATTCGTCCCGAAGATATATCCCTATATGAAGAAATGGGAATTAGTCATTTTAAAATAACTGGGAGATCCAAAAAACCTTCTTGGTTACCTGAAGTTGTAGATGCTTACAGAAACAGAAAATTTGAAGGGAATTTAATTAGATTGTTGGGCATAGACCCCTGCTTAAATGCAGAGGATTGGATTCATATACCGAATTCTTCCTTAGATGGCTTCCTTAAAAATTTTCCCAGAGATAGTAATCCTGAAACAGAGAGAGAATATTGCAAAAGGTGGATTATTAAATTGTATCAAGGGGGAAATTTTTGGGTAGAGGGGGTTGAATATAAAATATCGGCAGATAATATTGTTCCAAAAAATCAAATCCGCGAATTGCTACAGATTAAAAATGCTTATTTGAATTAAAATGAAAACAGATTATGAGCCATTCAAAATCGGAACTGTATTCAATCCCATTCCAATAAAAGTGAAGAATAATTTTCCCGTTTTAAAGTCGGTGGAGGTTTTATTCCCGAGCAGATTAAATGCGATGGCAATAGATCCGGGCAGAATTGCAAGCAACAAGAATATGGTTTATTCTGCAGGAGAAATAGTTTTCTCACTTCCGATTTTTAAAAGAATTAAAGTCAATGTAATCTCTTCTAGAGATGTTGTCATATCTGAAAATTCGAGGAGAAAACCTCTTATCAGACACGCATTTTTGATAATGAAAAAAGCAATAAGTTTTGATAACGGATTGTATATCGAAGTGGAAAATTCTGGAGAAGTTAAACATCAAGGGCTTGGTTCAAGCAGCAGTTTATTAGCGGGTGTTTGTGCAGCAATAAATGAAATTTACGGGTGTCCTATCAACCAAAAAGAATTATTAAAATATGTCGCCCAAAATCACGGAGAGGAAATTGAAGGAAATAATTCAGAATTAAATCCTGTGCAGTGTATTGGTGGTTCAGCAGCATCGGGGCTTTATGAGGGAGGGGTTATATTGGTTCTTGGGAAGAATTTAGTTGCAAAAACCGCAAATATTCCTCAAGATTATTCAATAGTTTTAGGTTTCCCAAAAGATTTTAAAGAAATTGATTCAAAAGTGGCTCTTGAAAAAGAGTTCGAAAATATAAATAATTTTATTGAATGCGGTAAAAAATATGGAGAAACCAATGCTTATAATGTTTTACATAAATTTATTCCTGCGATGATTGAATCAGACATTGAGAAGATGGGAGAGGTGATATATGATTATAGGTATAATATGGGTAGTATAAAAAATTGTTCATTTCTTTATCCAAAATTAGTTCAGGTTTGCGATAAGGTATCAATTCTTAAAAAAGAGAGGTATGCTTCGATATTATCCATCTCCTCTGTCGGGCCATTAATATTCGCGATAACTAAAAATCCAGAAAAATGCCAAGAAATTTTTGAAAAAGAAAATCTAAAAACAGAAATATTTCAAGTATACAATGGGAAATACAGAGTAGTAAACTTTCTTAGATACGAAGATGTTTTTTGGGATGAACAATCTTCTTTTTTTTCAGATAAGCTTCCCTGTAATCATATAATCAAAATCTTAAAAAAGTTTGATAAAAGAAAAGGCAACAAGCTTTTGGATGTCGGATGTGGGGGAGGAAGAAATTTGATATCTAGACTGGGGGAAGGTTTTGATGTTTATGGGATAGATTATTCTAATTCTATGATAAAGAAAGTCCGACAAAAACTAAGCAAGCATTTTTCTTTAGAAGAGATAAAAAAAAGAATACTCAAGAAAAATATCTTCAGTTTATCTGAAATCGACGAAAAGTTTAATGTTGTTATTGCTTCAGGAATAATTCACCAGGCTAAATCGAAAAAAGAGCTAAAGGAAATAATTTTTTTACTGGCTAATGCACTCAAAAGGGAAGGGATTTTAGTCGGCAATTTATTTACTTCAGATTATTTGGATTCTGAAATGAATTGTATTGGTGAGAATGTTTATATTACAAAAGAAGGTTTGTATATGACCCTTGTCACAAAAGACGAATTTTTGGAAATTTGTAAGGAGAATGGACTTTATCCAAAAACTTTCCAGGAAGAAATAAAGGATGTAGGTACAGGAAAGAGAGCAATCCTCCGTTTTGAACTGGAGAAATTTTAAAAAATTAAAATTATAAACAATATATTCTTCTCCGAAACACAAGCCCGGAGAAATCGCCAAGACAAAAAAAGATGCGGAGAAAGCAGAGAAAAACACAAGTAAAATTAATTTCAGTTTTTATCCTGCTAAA
The DNA here is from genome assembly GCA_043810865.1 of archaeon. Taxonomy (GTDB): domain Archaea; phylum Nanobdellota; class Nanobdellia; order Pacearchaeales; family GW2011-AR1; genus JBBSYQ01. The sequence continues at coordinate 4,728 of JBDRNS010000005.1, forward strand.
TATCTTCTTAAATCAAGATTACGCAAACCTCTTATTACATCTTCGGGGACGAAAACATCTGTTGTTTTTATTGGAGAATCTCTTCCTAATTTTATTCTTTGTAATGAATCTTTTTTTGGAGAAGAAAACATTTTGCCGAGATCTTCAAGATAAGGAAGGGTGCTTTTTCCCGCGTGAAGAAGGAAATCAGGGGCTAGGGGAATTATAATCTGTTTTTCTGTTAAATCGCTCCAGATGTATAAATTGCCTTCCCGTACAGTTCTTATATCTTCTCTTTTTGGGATTTTATGCAACCACCATTCCTCCCATTTTAATCTTGGATTAATTTGAACAACATTTCTCCCATTAGTATAGCTTGTTAGATAACCTATCACTAGCTCTCTTATATCTTCAGGGTTTCTTGCATAAATGTGTGGTTCCCGATTTGAGAGATCTTTTAATTTATATAACATGCGAAAATATTTTCTTGAAGTTATATAAGGTTTTTGTTTTGGGTGGAATTTTGATTTTTATTTGCGTTCGCCAAAGCCAAGATAAATTCTTTCAGAATTTAGTATCGGTGCTCACGATTATTGACCTAGTTCCGTTTTATATTTTCGACAAGGAAGGAATTTCGCTAAAAAAGTTTTAGTGCAATAATTTTCTAATCAATATCTGAACGAGAGGAAGGAAATTAAAAGCGAGCCGAAGGCGAGCTAAATTAATGCCCCCAAATTTTTATAAACTTGTTCTTATGTTTTATTTTATCAGCCCCAATCGCATAAGGGTATTGCACAAGATTGGAAAGCAGAACCGAGGTTCCGCACCTCCTATGAATAAGAAAAGTTCAGCAGGAACGCACCTCCTATTGGTGAAAGGGGGTTCGGCGCCCAAAGAAACTACAATAGTTTCCGAGAGAAAAACAAACATCTTGGTCCGCAAGGACATCCAGGTTCGAGTCCTGGTTGGGGCGTTTTTGAAAATGGAAAAAGATTACAAAAAAGAATTTATTGAAATAATTAAAAATGATAATTTTTTGACTGAACTGTTAAAAATAGTCAGGGAACTTGATTTGCCTGATTGGTTTGTTGTTGCAGGAGTTGTCAGGAACAGGGTTTGGGATTTTCTGCATGGATATGGGCAAAATACCGAACTGAGAGATGTTGATGTTATTTATTTTGATAATTCCAAGTTTAATTCTGAAGAAGATAAAAGAATTGAAAAGAAACTAAGAGAAAAAAGAAATGATATAGAATGGGATGTTTTTAATCAAGCCCGAAGACATCTTAAAAATCAGAAAAGTGTAAATTCTTCTGAAGAGGCACTTTTTTATTATAGTGAGACAGCTAATTGCATTGGTGTGAGGTTAAACAAAGACGGCAGTTTTTTTGTTTGTGCTCCTTACGGTTTTGAGGACTTGATGAATTTGATAGTTAAGCCAGTTCCAGAACCTTATCAGAACATGGAGTTGTTTAATTTGAGAACAAAAGAAAAAGGATGGTTTGAAAAGTGGCCGAAATTGAAATTAATTACTTCACCACAATAATCTTTATAAAGAAGGGATATTCTCTTTTTTTATGAATAGGTTAAGTGAAGTTAGATATGAAGAAGGAATTGCTGCGGGACATTACGATCACAGAAGAAATATTGATGACCCTTTAAAATTGTTTGATGGGTTGGAAGGAACATGGCATCCCCACGGAATAATTACATTAAAGCAGGAAGGATTGGACTTGGGAAATCACCATCATGATTACGATGAACTTTATTTTTCTCCAACAGGAGGGTTTAATGTCTGGCTTGTTGATGAGAGAGAACCAAAAGATATGTTACATTTTAGGATGACTCCCGGTTCAAGATTGCTTCTTCCAGAATATGTTGCTCACAGAGTTGTTGGGGAAATTGGTTCTGTATTGCTGACTTATGGGAACGTTCCTTTTAATTCAAATAGAATTTTAAAGAGTTCGACTGAGTCCTTGGAACTTCTTGCAGTGGGAGAATAATTTATTAATTCTTTTTTCTTCGCATAATTGATGAAAACCTTCAATGAACGTTGTTATGAAATTTTGAAAAAAGTTCCTGCGGGAAAAGTCACGACTTACAAAGCAATTGCGCATAAGTTAAATTCAAAAGCTTATCGTCAGGTTGGAATGGCGATGAACAAAAATCCTTACGCTCCAAAAATTCCCTGTCATCGCGTTATAAACAGCGACGGAAAAATTGGAGGATTTAATTCCGGAGTAAAAAAGAAAATTGAAATGCTGAAAAAAGAAGGCGTTGAAGTGAAAAATAATAGGATTGATTTAGGGAAGTTTGGGTTTTATTTCTCTCGCTTCGCTCGCTATTGATGTGCTTCGTGCCAAACTTCGTTAAAGCACTTCGCTAAGAAAGTTTTAATGCATTAATATTTTTTTATTAGCGAGAATTCTTGACAGCGTCTAAATTCAAGCCAGACAATCGTGAGCGTACTTCTTTATGAAAATCATCCAAATCTTTATAAAAGATAAATCTTTTTTGATTTAATGGACAAAGACGTTGGAAAGATAACAAAAGGCGAATATCAGGGAACTGTTACAGATATTGTTGTCGGAATCAGAGAATACAACGGGAAAGTCGGTGTTGATATAAGAGAATTTACAACGAGCGACAGGTACACAGGGCCGACGAAGAAGGGATTGAGGATTCCTGCTGAGAGTTTTTCAAAGTTCAAGGAAATGATAAATTCAATTAATGAAAGCGACTTGAAACCTTCTGAAGTAAGCTCTGAGAAAACAGAAAGCAAAACAGAAATGAAAAAGCCAAAAAATCAGGAAGAACTGCCTGATTATTGAAGCAAAAATTTATTTCTAAATTAGTTCCACTCTGTTCGCAATCCTACATAAATTTTTGTCCCTATTTAATTTATTCCCACCCGCCCACCCCCAGAAAATTAATTAATAAAAATCCCAAAAATAATTACTAAAATTACTTTTTACTACAAAATCATTCACCATCACAAAATTTGTCTCTTTTCGCCCGATTGATGAAATAAATTTAATCTAAAAATTCCGAGAAAGTTATAAAATACAGGTTGTGTTTATATTAACAGTTTAAATTAATATGCAAACGAAGTGAGCATAAATTTATGAAAATTCAAAAAATCAAACTGACAATATAATCACTTATTCCTGCGCTTAAAATTCCGATTATTATTCCGAAAATTATTTTCTTTTTTTCCGCCTTGAAGTAAAAGAGCGAGGCAATCATCAAAATATAAATTGCCGACGCGAAAATTGTAAATGTCAGATTTTTGTAATAAAGAGATGTGAAAATCAAGACAACCAATCCCAATCCTGAGTGGATGTTTGCTTTTATTATGAAAATAGCGATTAAATATACTGCTCCTGCAATTGCAATCTGTGTAAGATATTCGGGCTTTGAGAGAATTGAAATTCTTGCAAGGACAAGAACAAAAAAAGGAATTCCGCCGAGAGCAACCAAATCCCTTGCAGTTTCTTTCAGATATTTTTTATAATTTTTCATTCTACTTGAATTTTATAATTTCCATTTATCTCAAAATCCACTACATTTCCGTTTAGCTGCATCAACTCCTCTTCAATCACCAAACTCCCATTATAGCCGTTTATTTCCACTTTTTCGTTGTCTACTTTAAATGTGTTTTTCATGTCTGCTATGTTTATGTGGCCTGAAGTAACATATGACAACTTGTCAATTTCAACATTATCTATTTCGATAACATTGTAACCTGCGGATTTTTCGAAGGAAACTTTTGCGGAATTTCCAGCGAGGTTTGCAGGATAGCCGTTGAAAATTATTTCAGAACTTTCTCCCTTCAATCTTTTTATTTCATCCGAGTTTAGGGATATCTCTCCCCTGAAGTTTTTCATGATGATGTAATTGTTGTTTGAATTTCCGAGATAATTTTTTTCACTTCCGACGATGAAGTTTGAATCAGAATAAGCGACGAGTTTTACTTCGTTGAAATTTCCTTTTAATGTTATTTCAGGGATTGTGAGTCCTGCGTTTATGCTGATTGTTGCTGTTTCGTTTTTGCCGCTTATGAAATCACCTGTCAGCGGAATTTTGTCTGAGAAAGCATTGTATGCGAGAAGAACTAATATTCCTATAAGCACCATTGTTATTATTTTCATAGTTATCTGATGATGTTATGAATTAAAAAGATTTGCCTTAGTAAGCTTTTTAACTTAATTCGGTTTTGTGTTTTCATGGAGCAAAAAATAAGACAGCCGATAGTGACGGTTTGCGGGCATGTTGATCACGGAAAGACAAGCGTTCTTGACGCTCTTAGGGAAAGCTCTGTTACAGAAGAGGAGGCAGGAGGAATAACGCAGAAAATTTCTTTCACGCTTTTCCCGATGGAACAACTGAAAAAAGCATGCCCATTGATTGAGAAGCAGGGAATAAAATTAAACATTCCAGGTTTTTTGTTTATTGATACCCCTGGGCACGCGGCTTTTACAAATTTGAGAAAAAGGGGAGGAAGTTTGGCGGACATTGCAATTCTTGTCATTGACATAAATGAGGGAATAAAGCCGCAGACAGCAGAAGTAATTCAAATTTTGAAACTTAACAAGACGCCTTTTATTATTGCGCTGAACAAGATTGACAACATTTCAGGGTGGAGGGCTAGAAAAGATTTGGGACTGAAAGAAAGCATTGAATCGCAGTCGGTAAATGTGAAGCAAACATTTGACGAAAGGTATTACACTTTAATCGGAAGTTTGAACAGTTTCGGATTTGACGCAGATTTGTTCTATAATATTTCTGATTTCACGAAGAAAATTGCGCTTGTTCCTTTAAGTGCGAGAACGAAAGAGGGGATTTCTGAGCTGATAATGGTTTTGTGCGGATTGAGTCAAAGGTATCTTGCGGGAAATTTGTTTGTCGGGAAAGATGCTAAGGGAGTCATACTTGAAATTAAAAAAGAAAAGTCAATAAATTATGCAGAGGCGATTTTGTATGACGGCGAGTTGGAAAAGAAAAATAAAATTGCAATTGCGGATTTAAACGGCGAGCCGATTGTTACAGGAATAAGAATTCTTGAAGAGATTCAGCCGCTTTCATCAAAGTTTAAGCCGAGGGAAAAAGTTTCTGCCGCGACAGGATTAAGAATGCAGTTTATTGAAAAAGCAAATATTTTATCGGGAATGCCCTTTGTTTCTTACGATGGAGACAAGGAAAAAATAAAAAGTATTTTTAGAAAAGAAATCTCTGAAAATATTGAAACGCAGAAGAACGGAATTATTGCTAAGGCGGATTCTTTGGGAAGTTTGGAGGCGCTGCTTGTTTTGCTGAAACAAAATAATGTTCCTGTCGTGAAAGCAGGAATTGGGGACATAAACAAGACGGATGTAATTTCTGCAAAAGCGAATCTGAAAATAAACGAGCTTGATGCAATTGTTGTTGGTTTTAATGTAGATGTTGATGAAGATGCCAAGGAAATTCTTGGAGAAGTTAAGATAGTAAAAGAGGAGGTTATTTACAAGCTTATTGAAAATCTTGTTGCGTTCAGGGAAGAGAGAAGAAGAGAAATTGAAAAAGAAAGAATGATGTCGCTGAGTTCGTTGTGTAAATTGCAAATTCTTCACCAGCATGTTTTCAGGAATACGAAGCCGGCGATTTTTGGGGTTAGGGTTGAAAGCGGGAAATTGATTTCTGGCTTGAATTTGTTTGATGAGAAAAATGAAAAAATCGGGAGAGTGAAGAATATTCAGACAGAAAATAAATCTGTTCGGGAGGCAGGGGAAGGACAAGAAATTGCGATTTCAATTCCCGGAATTAATTTTGAGAGAATGCTCGGAAAGGAGAAGTTTCTTTATTCAGATATTTCAGAGAGCCAATTCAAGAAATTCAAAAAAAACAAGGATTTGCTTTCAAGCAAGGAAATTTCTTTGCTTCAGGAAATTGCGGAAATTAAACGGAAAGATAAGGCAGATTGGGGGAACTGAAATCTTTAAAAACCATTTCCAATACTAGTTATTATGGCATTCAAAATTAATATTTCAGAGAAATCAGGGAAGACATTCCATTTGGATATGGATAATGAGAATCTTATTGGGAAAGAATTAAAGAATAAAGTTTCAGGGAATGAAATTTCTCCTGACTTGAGCAGTTATGAATTTGAGATTACAGGAATGAGTGATATTGCCGGTTTTCCTTCCTTGGAGAGTGTTGAAGGAATCGGTTTAAAGAAAGTTCTTTTGACTTACGGGAAAGGCATGAAGAGGAGACCTAAAAAAGAAGGGAAAAGAAAGAGAAACAAAAACAAGCCGAAGGGTTTGCGTTTGAGAAAAACTGTAAGAGGCAAGGTAATTTCTCCGAATATTGTTCAGATTAATCTCAAGGTTTTGAAAGAAGGCGCGAAAAAATTGAATGAGATTTTTCCGGAGCAGAATCAGAAAAAAGAAGAGGAGAAGAAGGAAGTCAAGACAGAAGAAAAAGTTGAGGAAAAGCCGGTTGAAAAAATAGAGGTTAAAAAAGAAGAAAAACAAGAATCTCAGTGATTTAGTTTTTCAACTAGCCGTTCAATAAATTCTCTTTGCGCAGGAATTATTTTTTCCTTCGCTTCTTCAATGGAAAATAATTTTACTTTGTCAACTTCGGGAATTTTTATTTTCTTTCCTGAATTGTATGGATATTCAATTTCAATTATATTTTGTTTTAACAAACCATTCCAGTCATTTTCAAATGCCCATGCGTGAACGATTTTTCCTGATTTTTGCCTTACTTCTCCAAGAGGAATAAATTCATTTTTGCCAGTTAATTTTATTCCTGTTTCCTCCACAAATTCCCGTTTTGCAGTATCAAATAATTTTTCTTTTTCTTTCACCTGTCCTTTTGGAATGCTCCATGCTCCAATATCCTTGTTTTTCCAAAACGGACCGCCGTGATGAACAAGAAAAACTTTCAGGTTCTTGTCATTGATTTTATACATCAACAAACCGGATGAGATTTTATGCATTTTGCAATTAGAATACCAAACCTTAAAAACTCTTTCTTCAAAATATCACTATGGCGAAAATAAATAATGAAGTTCCTGAACTGAATGTTGGCGTAGTCGGGCATATAGATCACGGGAAGACGAGTTTGCTAAGCAAGCTTACAGGGAAATTTACAGATACGCATTCGGAGGAATTGAAAAGAGGAATTACAATTAAACTAGGTTATGCTGATATGACGATTTATAAGTGCGGCGATGAATTTTTTAGTAAAGAACAAAAAGGAAAAAAATGCGAGCCGTTCAGATACATAAGTTTTGTTGATGCTCCCGGGCATGAAATGCTTATGGCTACAATGCTGTCAGGGGCGGCGATAACAGATGTTGCGATTCTTGTAATAGCTGCGAATGAGGGAATAAAACCGCAGACAAGAGAACATTTCATGGCATTGCAGGCAAAAAAAATAAAAAAACTTATTATTGTGCAAAATAAAATTGATTTGGTTAGCAAGGAAAAAGCAGTTAAGAATTATGGTGAAATAAAAGATTTAATCAAGGGAACGATTTATGAAAATACACCGATTATCCCTGTTTCGACTTTGCAGGAAATCAATATAAATAATTTGGTAAAAGAACTAGCGGAAGTGGAAATCCCCAAGAGAGAAACAAACACTGAACCGATTTTTTTGGTTGCGCGAAGTTTTGACATAAACAAGCCCGGAACAGAAATAAAAAATCTTAAGGGAGGAGTTCTCGGAGGAATTTTGAAGAGAGGGATTTTGAAAGTCGGTGATGAAATTGAGATAAAGCCGGGACTGGATTTGAAAAAAGGAAATCAGAATTTTTATCAAACACTTACGACAAAAATTCTCTCGCTTCACAAAGGAAACAAATCTGTTGACGAGATTTTGCCTGGAGCGAGTATTTCAATTGAGACATCTCTTGATCCTTTTCTGACAAAATCAGATTCGCTTACCGGCTCAGTAGTTTCCCTGGAAAATGTTTTGCCAGAACTGAAAAATAACATAAAATTAAATTTTAAACTTTTCAGCGAAGTTTTTGGTTCTGCGAACAAACAGGTAATTGAGCCGCTGAAAGTCAAGGAAATGCTTATGCTTAGTGTTAATACAACAATTACTGTCGGTGTTATAGAGAAAATAAAAGGAAATGAAATTGAACTTAATCTTAATATTCCTATTGTTGCGCTTGAAGGAAGCAATGTGGGAATAGCACGAAATATAAACGGGCACTGGCGACTGATTGGGTGGGGAGAGATAACAGGATGATTAAACTTATAATTTTTGATTATGACGGAGTGATTGTTGATTCATTTGAGAATATTCATAAGATTTATCAGATTATTTGCGACAAACTTGGAAAATCCTGTCCTGAAACAATTGAAGAATTTAGAAAAATTTATGGATATAACTATTTTGAATGCTATAAAAAGTTAGGCATAACTGGAGAAGAACACGAAAAAGCTGGGGAAATATTTAAGGAAGAAGTAATAAAGCAAGAGCCACTAATGTTTGAGGGTGTTGATAAAGTTATTAAAGAACTTGCTGAAAAATACAAATTAGCATTGGTCTCATCCACTTACAAAGAGGAAGTGATGCAGAAATTGGAGAAATTTAATTTGAAGGAATATTTCTCATCAATTGTTGGGATGGGCACCGCGACAATTTCTAAAGCAGAAGGATTTGTTAATGCTATGAAAAGGTTTGGAGTGTCCAAGGATGAAACTCTTATTATTGGCGACAGGGAAATTGATTACAATGCTGCACAAAAAGCAGGAATCAAGAATAAAATTCTTGTTGATTATGGTTGGGGTTATAATCCGGAAAATCTTGAGGGATTTAATCAGAAAATAAAAGTTTACAAGCCGGAAGATTTGGTTAAAGCAGTTGAATTATTTGAGCAAGGTTAATTTTATAACCTCTTAATTTTTATAGTTCTTCATGATAAAAAGAGACGGCAAAAAGAAATTTTTTTCGCACTCGAAACTTTCTGCATTTGAGCAATGCAATCTTAAATACAAATTCAGATATATCGACAGAATAATTCCTGAGATTGAAAAGACGATTGAGTCGCATCTCGGGAGTGTTGTTCACAGAACACTTGAATGGCTTTATACTCAGGTGAAGAGAAAAAGGGTCCCGGGCATCGAAGAAGTGATTTCAAAATATTCAGATATGTGGAAGGAAGATTATGAAGATGAAATTCCTATTGTAAAAAAAGGCATGACTTTGGAATATTATTTCAACAAAGGAATTAATTTTCTCGTGAATTATTACATAGAGCACAAGCCGTTTGATGATAATACGATTGAAGTTGAGAAAGAAATTGAACTTGAACTTGACGAGGACGGAATTTACAGGATAAGGGGATTCATAGACCGGCTGGCTTACAATATTCATACGGATGAGTATGAAGTTCATGATTACAAAACGTCAAATCATCTTCCGAGCAGCGAGGACATTGCAAATGACAGACAACTTGCGCTTTATTCAATCGCTGTAAAGGAAATTTACGGGAAAGAAAAAAAAGTAAGATTAGTTTGGCATTATCTTTCTTTCAACAAAAGAATTTATTCAAAGAGGACAAATGAGCAACTTGAAAAACTTAAAGAGGACACGCTGAATTTGATAAGGAAAATAGAAGCGACGAAAGAATTTGCTCCGACGAAATCAGCTCTTTGCCATTGGTGTGAATACAAAAACATTTGTCCGGCGTGGGGAAACAAACCACCGGAGAAACAAACAAGAATTGACGGTTTTGTAGAAGTCAAAAAAGAAGAAAACGGCGAGAAAATGGATATTTGGAATTAATTTAGCAAATATCCCGGGATTTCAGTTAAACCATTCATAAGTGCCATTTCATAGAATTCCTCATTTGTTCTTGCTATGTAAGTTCTTTTTTCATGAACAACTCTTCCTGCTACTGCATCTATCATCTGAAAATCTCCTTCTATACCCTGACTCTTAAATCTTTTTCCTTTGGCAAATTTTTCAGCAATACTTTGAACTTGGATACTGTCTGTTTTCATTTTATTAAATCAGAAAAATTTAGATTTATAAAACTTTTTATTCTTCCCCGTTGAGGTCCTGCACTCTGATTAAATCAGTAACATAGTCGCCCTGATGAAGTTTTACTATTCTGACACCCTGCGCTGTGCGTCCCATAATCCTGATATTTTTCAAACTTGTTCTTATAACAATTCCTTTTGCAGTTGTTATTATTATGTTGTCATCTTCGTTGACTGAAATTGTTGTAACAACGTCGCCTGTTTTTTCGGAGACCTTCAGGTTGATTACTCCTTTTCCTCCGCGTGCTGTTTTTCTGTAATCACTGACATTTGTTCTTTTTCCAAATCCGTTTTTTGTCACAGTCAAAACAGCTTTTGTATTTAATATTTCCAAACTTACAACTTCATCGTTTGCATGCAGACGTATTCCTGTAACACCATAACTTGCTCTTCCTGTATCCCGCACGTCGTCGCTGTTGAATCTTACAGCCATTCCTTTTTTTGTTGCGAGAAGAACTTCCTGCCCTTTTTTCAAAACCTGCACATCAATCAATGCATCTGAATTGTCGTTTGGGAGATTCATTGCTCTTACTCCTGAGGCCCTTGGCTTTGAGAAATTATTCAAAGATATTTTCTTCACAACTCCTTTTTTTGTTGCCATGAACAAAAAATCGTCGAAGTTTTTTACAGAGATTACATTTGTAATTTTTTCATTTTTCAAGTTTAGGATGTTTATGATTGCCTTGCTTTTTCCGTATCTTTCTGCTTCGGGAATTTCATACGCTTTCAGCCACAAGACCCTTCCTCTTGATGTGAAGAACATCAGATAATCATGAGTTGAGCATGTTATCATTTGCTTTACAAAATCACCTGTTGCAAGATTGCTTCCTATGACTCCTTTTCCGCCTCTTTTTTGTTCTCTGTATGTCTTCACATCCATTCTTTTACAATACCCTTTTTCTGTTATTGTCACGACAACTTCTTTTTTCTGAACCAAATCCTTTTCGGAGATTTCAGAAATTTTGTTCAGAACCTGCGTTCGTCTTTCATCGCCGTATTTCTTTTTGATTTCAGTTATTTCCTTTACAATTATTTTCAGGACTTCTTTTATGTCAGAAAGAGTTTTTTCGTATTCGGCAATTTTGCTTTTTAATTCGTCCTGTTCTTTTTTAAGTTTTTCATGTTCCAGGGAGGTTAATTGCTGAAGTTTTGTTTCAAGAACCGCCTGTCCCTGTCTTTTGCTGAGAGAAAATTTTTTCATCAGAATTTCAAGAGCTTCAGCACCTGTCTTGGATTTTTTAATCAGAGAAATAATTTCATCAATGTTTTTCAGAGCGGTAAGCAATCCTGAAACAATTTCCATACGATCTTTTGCTTTTTTCAACTCGAATTTGGTCCTGTTTGTTATTATTAATTTTCTGTATTTTACATATTCGCTGACAATTTCTTTCAGATTCAAAACTTTTGGCTGCCCGTCGACAAGTGCAAGAATATTCACGTTAAATGAATCCTGCAGACGCGTGTATTTGTGAAGAGCATTTATAACAAATTTTGAATTTGTGCCTTTTCTTAATTCGAGCACAATCCTTATTTTTCCTTTTGATGATTCATCTCTTAAATCAGAAACATCCTTGATTTTTTTGTCCTGAACCATTTTCGCAATTTGTTCAACCAAAGTTGATTTGTTAATCATGTAAGGAATTTCTGTTATGACAATCAAGTCCCTGTTTTTTACTGCTTCGGTTGTTATTTTTCCTCTGAGCATTAGTTTTCCTTTTCCTGTTTTGTAAAGTTCTGTCATGTCTCCTGAAACAGTTCCTCCTGTGGGAAAGTCAGGCGCTTTTACTATTTGGCAAAGTTCTTCAACTGACATTTCGGGATTTTTTATAAAAGCCATAATTGCATCGCAAACTTCTGTCAGGTTATGTGGAGGAATGTTTGTTGCCATACCGACTGCTATACCTGTTGCTCCGTTGAGAATTAATGCAGGAAGTTTTCCCGGGAGAAGAAGCGGCTCTTTGAGCGAGTTGTCAAAATTCGGGACAAATTTCACAGTTTCTTTTTCAATGTCTTCTATTAATTCAAGAGCTATTTTCGTGAATTTTGCTTCAGTATATCTGTATGCAGCAGGAGGGTCACCGTCGATAGAACCGAAGTTTCCCTGCCCGAAAACAAAAGGATAGCGAAGAGAGAAATTCTGAGCCATTCTTACCAGTGCATCGTAAACAGCTATATCTCCGTGAGGATGAAATTTACCGATAACATCTCCAACAATTCTTGCGGATTTTTTTGTCTGTGTTTCAGGTTTCAAACCCATAAGATTCATTGCATAAAGAATTCTTCTCTGGACAGGTTTTAGTCCGTCTTCAATTGCAGGTATTGCACGCGAGACAATAACAGACATGGCGTAATCAAGATACGCTTTTTTCATTTCTGTTGAGACCTCTGAGTTGATTACTCCTTTCTCATTTTGTCCGTTTTTGTTTTCGTCAGTCATCTTGTTCATTTTTCATGTAATTTATTTTCAAAAATGTTTCATTGTCAATTTCAAGTTCAATCGGCTCTTTTTCTTCTTTCAGTTTTGCCAGTTCATTTATCCATTCGTCAATTTCTTCTGAGTCAAGGGAAAATTCAATTTCTTCGGCCTCAATTATTTCTTCTGTTTCTTCTTCCATTTTAATTAACAGATTCTCCTTTTTCATCGAGATATTTCATGAATTCCTCTTCGCTTAGATTTTTTTGTTTTATGTCTCTTCCTTTCCATCCGCATTTTCTGCATTCCCAGTTATCTGCTTTCTTTCCTTCTTCTCCGATTAGGACAACGCCGACATTATCACTTCCACATTTAGGGCATGTGCGAATTTTGAACGTCTTGCCTTTTGTTTTTGATTTCTCTGAATTTGGAGAAGTTTTTCCTTTCAAAACCCAGTCAGGTGTTTTTATTTTTCCCATTTTTCTTTTTCCAAATTAAAAGTATAATTTCCCTCCCCGCAAGAATATACCGAACAGCCGAGCAGGACATTTGTAAATGTTTTTTCAATTTTATTCACACAAAGTTCTCTTTCCTTGTCTAATTCAAATCCTAGTGAGCATTTAAGTCGGTTTCTTTCAACGCAATTGCAGTTTTCAGGAAGCCAGTCCTCAAAATATTTTTGTTCTTCTTCCTGTTGCTTTATTACATTTGCTGTCTGAATTTTGTTAACAGAAATCAGAGTGATTAATCCTATTATTATCAAGACAGCTATTGCGAAACCCACGTTTTTTGTTTTTTTGTTTATCATTCTGCCCTCCCGTAATCGTCTTCCAGACGAACAATGTCATTTTCGTCAACTTCCCCTATTGCTACTTCTATAAATTCCAATCCTTCACGGTAAGCTTCGGCTCTATGAACTGCTCTAACAGGAATATGAACGTAATCTCCTATTTTAACATCTCTTTCTAAATTTCCAACAGTAACCCTGCCTTTGCCTTTAATAATAATCCATTGTTCTTCTCTTTTTTTGTGATATTGCAAACTGAGTTTTTTGTCTGGTTCTACTTTTATTATTTTGACTTTTGAATTATCTTTTTCATATAGAATGTCATATCTTCCCCACGGGCGTATGTTTTCTTCTGTCATTATATATCTAAATTTGCCTCCTTTGCATTTTCAAGTATGAATTTTTTCCTTGATGAAACATCGTCTCCCATGAGCATTGAGAATGTCCTGTCTGCTTCAACAGCATCTTCGATGTAAATCTTTTTAATTTTTCTTGTTTTTGGATTCATAGTTGTTTCCCACAACTGCTGCGAAGACATTTCTCCCAAGCCCTTGAATCTTGTCACGTTCGCAGTGTTTAATTTTTCCATTAATTTTTTCAATTCCTCTTCGCTGTAAACATAGTGGTCTGATTTTTTTCTTATCCTGTATAATGGAGGAAGTGCGGCATAGACATTTCCGTTTTCAATAAGTTTTGGCATAAACCTGAACAGAAAAGTCAGGACAAGCGTTTTTATGTGCTCGCCGTCGACGTCTGCGTCTGTCATGATTACTATTTTTCCGTATCTTAATTTGTTTATGTCAAATTGTTCGCCGACACCTGTGCCAACTGCTGTAATTAAATTGATAATTTCTTCACTGGATAATGTTTTTGCCTGATTTGATTTTTCAACGTTCAGGATTTTTCCTTTCAGCGGAAGAATTGCCTGCTCTTCCTTGTTTCTTGCCTGCTTTGCAGTTCCTCCTGCGCTTTCTCCCTCGACGATGTAAAGTTCTGTGTCTGCTTTGTTTTTCTTTGAACAGTCGGCGAGTTTTCCGGGCAAACCTCCCAGAGAGAAAGCATTTTTTCTCCTTACAAGTTCTTTTGCTTTTTTCGCAGCCAGCCGCGCCTTTGCAGCATCCAATGCTTTTGAAACAATTTTCTTTGCAATCGCAGGATTTTCCTCGAAGAATTCTGAAAGCGAAGATGTAACAATGGAATCAACAATTCCTTTTATTTCCGAGTTTCCGAGTTTTGTTTTTGTTTGCCCTTCAAATTGCGGGTCGGGAATTTTTAAACTTATGACTGCTGTAAGCCCTTCTCTCATATCATCTCCTGTCAGAGTTTCGTTTTTCAAAGTTCCTGTTTTTTTTGCGTAGTCATTCAGGACACGTGTCAGCGCTGTCTTGAAACCAGAGACGTGCGTTCCGCCTTCAACAGTGTTTATTGTGTTGACAAAACCAAAAATATTTTCTGTGTAAGAATTATTGTATTGAATTGAGATTTCTATTATTCCTTCCGTGAATTCTCTTTTCAAATAAATCGGCTTGTGCAAAATTTCTTTTGAATTGTTCAGCCATTTTATGAATTCAATCAAGCCACCTGAATAGAAAAATTCCTCCTTCTTGTTTTTGTTTTCATCTGTTAAAATTATTTTCAGTCCTGCGTTGAGAAATGCGATTTCCCTAAAGCGTGTTTCAAGAACAGTGTAATCAAATTTTACTGTTGAGAAAATTTCGTCGTCAGGAAAGAAAATTACTTTTGTTCCTGATTCATCTCCGCTGTATTTTCCGACAACTTCAAGTTTTGTTTTAGGAAATCCACGGGAATACTCCTGCCTGTAAATCTTTCCGTCTCTTTTTATTTCAATGATTAATTTCTTTGAAAGTGCATTTACCACTGAAATTCCTACACCGTGCAATCCGCCCGAAATCATGTAAGATTTTTTGTCGAACTTTCCTCCTGCATGAAGTTTTGTTAAAGCCACCTGGACTGCGGGAATTTTTAATGTTGGATGCATGTCAATGGGAATCCCTCTGCCGTCATCTTCAACAGAAGCAGAGCCGTCTTTGTTTATTGAAACGATTATTTTTTTGCAATATCCTGCTAGTGCCTCGTCTACAGAATTGTCAACTGCCTCGTAAATCAAATGGTGCAACCCTTCCTTGCCTGTTGAACCAATATACATGCTCGGGCGTTTTCTGACTCCTTCGAGTCCTTCAAGTATCTTTATTGATTCTGCTGTATAATTTGTGTCTGAGGCCATTTTAGCGTCGGTAAATTTTTAGTAGGAGATTTTCTCCGTCGAGAAATTTCACATTATATAAAATATTGTTTTCTTTAAAAACCTTGCTGCCAAAATTCAGCTATTTTAAGACGAGAAACGACAAAATCTGAAAAGGTGTTTGTTTTCCGAGGTTTAATTTGGAGTGATGAAAATGATGTTTATTTTTACTATTTAATAGTGATAATAATAGTAAAATTTATAAAGCAGAAATTTATGGATTTTGGATGGAAACATCAGCTGAAAGAACAGGATATGAGGAACCAACAAAAATGGAAAATCCAAGATCAAAATTAGCAAAAGTTGGGAGAGGAATTGTTTTGGCAACAGCTGCATATTTTGGCCTTTTTGGTGGAACTGCTTATGCTAATACTTCAGCTGAACAAGAAGCACTTAATTATGTTAGAAGAAATAATATTGATTTATCTGTTTTAGCTAGGGATGAAAAACCTGTTGATTTGTATTCCATGGGAGGTTCTGATACAAATAAAGTTGTAATTACTGATAAATCATTGCCATATATTAATAGGATTGATAATTTGATACAAGAATTAAACAGAAGAAGAATTGAAAATTGGGATAATGGAAAGGGAGGAGATGCCTTTGAAACTCTAGAGATGACTGCTGAAGATGTTGAGAGTGTTATTAATGCAATGGATGCTGGATATGATTGTTCTGACTCAAATGCAGGACCCAAAGGAAGGTTGGATCACTTGATTACAGGTAAAGAAGCAAGAAGTTCACATTCTTGTATAGTTGATTATTTAGAAAGACAAATAGCAAACTTGAAATAAAATGAAAAATAAGAATTCAAACAAAGTTGAAAGGAGATTAAGATAAAATGGAAAAAGAAAAAAACGGAAAGGGAGCTTTGACAAGAAGAAATTTTTTAGCAGGAATTCTAGGTTTAGTTGGGAGCGCAATGATTCCAAAAATTGCCAGAACAGAACCGAGATTTGTAGATGATATTTTATATATGGATGTTGCAAAGCCGGTTTATTATCCTTCAGAAGTAAGGTTTACAACAGAAGAAGGAGCAGAAGTAACAATAAAAGATCTTGACGGAGATGGCATAATTGACTGGGCTTGTAATAATTATGGTTGGGGGCAGAGGATTTTTAGAAGAAATAAATCCAGTGTTGGAGAAGGAAGAAGAATTGAAAAAAATGAAAGTGACCCTTGGTTTATGTTTGATGTATGGGACAGAAATCCTGGTAAAGGAGATTTTGACTATGGTGGTAAAGCAAATGTTTTCAATTATTATCAGAGACAATTTGATCAAAGACAAAAAAATATTTAACAGCTGGTTTAGGAAATCGTTTTGCTTAATTTTATCCCTTAACTTTCTTTTTCTTAGAAATCCACCTGACTTTTCTTCTCTGCATCGCCATGTTTTTTTTGCATTTGCTGGAACAAAGGTAATTAATGTTTCCTTTGTTTGTAACTAATGTAAGTCCGCGAGGGAATTCATATATTTTTCCACAATAAACACATTTAGGCATTTGGGATAACCTCCAAAGGATTTGTTTCGAGCCAATATCTTTTTCTTGAAACAAGAAGAGATATGTGTGGTTCATTTCCGTGAGTTCTTATAGCATAATTTCTCCCTTTAAGATATTCAAAAACAGGTGCGATGTTTCCCCATGATGTTTGATGCATGGCTTCATAGCAAAGATTGTTTTTGTCGCTAAAGAATTCTGCAATTTTTCTTTCTAATTTCTCCATCTCTTCCTGAAATTTTTTATCTTTCATTATGTGTAGGCACCTTTTGTGACTTTTGATTTTATTTTTCTTGCTTCAATTTCTGTTTCCCTTAACATTAAGTAGTCGCCGACTTTTACCGCGCCTTTTACATTTCTTCTAATTACTCTTCCCTGATCTCTGCCTTCCATAACCTGGCACCTGACTTGCGTGATTTCTCCTCTGAAACCTGTTCTTCCTATTATTTCCTCGACGAGTGCGGGCACTGCTTCTCCTGAAACAATTTTCGCGCTTCCTTTACTTCCTCCTGATTGTTTCTGCTGCTGGGGTTTTTGTGTTTTCGCCATTTTAATTTTGGTTTTGATACTGGTTTAAAGTTTTAAATTTATTTAAAGGCATTATTTTATAATTTGCCTGAAATTTTCCAGAAACATTTTCCTGCTCTTCTAATCTAATTTCTCTGGCAGTTCTAACATCTTTTAAACTTCCTCTCGCTATCATCCATTCTATTCCATCCCTGTGTATTCCTGTTAAAACATATTCTGTCATTTTATTTCAAAGAATTAATATCTTTTTGTGCGTCTCCTGATTCAATTACTGCGACACTTGATGTTGAGACAGGAATTCCTGCGGCAATTCCGAGTTTTTGCTTGCTGTCTGCCTCCTGGCACGGAATATTTTTTTCCTTGCATAAAACAGGAATGTGCTGGACAATTTCTTTTGGTTCCACATCTTTCGCGTAAGCGACAAGTTTTGCAGTTCCGCGTTCAATTGCTTTTGTAACTTCGTTTGTGCCTTTTTCTATTTTTCCTGTTTTCCTTGCCTTTTCGATTATTGAATAAATATCTATAGCCATTTTAATAAATCTTAGAACGAGTCCCTCGCGAAAGAGTTTCGTTCATCGGATATTTTAGTGAAAAGAAATGAGTTTTTAAAGTTTGCGTGTTAAAATTTTTGTTTCTTTTGTTTAAATTCTCTCACTCCAAAGTCGCTCGTTATTAATGAATTGTTAACATTGAATCTTCATAATATCATTAATATCTAAATCGTGAGCAAAGCGAGCGCATGTCTTTAGAAAGTTATCACGGGAAATTTATAATTAATTTCTCCACCTTACCTCAACATCATCTGTTCTTTGTCTTGGTTTTATGTCCAAATCCTGCGCGCTTTTTCCAGAGAACTTTATTCCTGCTCTGAACATGATTTCTCCGAGGAATGCAATCATTGTGCCATTATCAACGAGAAGAGAATTTTCAGGAACAAAGAATTTTGCTCCTCTTTCCCTGCACATAATCCTGCACATTTCCTGAAGGCGTTTGTTGCATCCTACTCCTCCTCCTAACAATAATTCGGTTTTTCCTGTATGTGCAAGAGCACGTTCTGCAACTTCAACAAGCATTGCAAAGACGGTTTCTTGCAGAGAATATGATAAGTCCTCGAGAGTGTAATTTGTCTCGCTATTATTCCCTCCGCCGGCGCCCCGACCACCCGCCCCCTTAGAAGTTGCTAATTGAGAAACAATTTTTTGATTAATATTCCTCCCCTGATTTTTTTGAGCAGGTAAATTTTTATTTATTTTTTCTAATTTTTGTTTCAGATTTGTTAAAATTCCTGAGAGTGCAATGTCCATGCCTTTTACTTTGTATGGAAGTTCAATATAATTTTTTCCTTTTAATGCAAGAGATTCTATTTCCGGACCACCGGGAAATCCCAATCCAGAATATCTTGCGAAAGTGTCAATAAAATTCCCAATACCTGTGTCGAGAGTTTCACCGAAAATTCTGTATTTTCCCGACGCGTATGCAATTATTTGTGTGTTTGCTCCGGATGTGTAGAGCATTACCGGATTTTTGGCTCCTGTTGTTTTTCCGATTTCAAGATGCGCGATGCAATGATTTACAGGAACTAACGGCTTGTTTAATTTCAAAGCCAAAGATTTTGCAAATTTTATTCCTTCGAGCAAACAGGGAGACAAGCCAGGGCCTTGTGAAAAAGCAATTGCGTCAATTTCATTTTCTTTAATTCCTGAATTTTTTATCGCTTTATTGTAAATTTTTTTGGAAATCAAGTTGTGATGTTTTGCAGCTTCTGTAGGAATTATCCCTCCTTTTTCTGTCGTGTAAGTGTCTTTTACATTTGCCAAAACCTGCGAGTTTTTTACAATTCCAATTCCAAAAGTATGCGCGGTTGATTCAATTCCCAGAATTATTTTCCCAGTTTTCATTTGCTTCGTCATATGTCTCTTTGCTTCCGATGTCATACCACTTTCCATCTAATTTGAAAGAATATAATTTTTTCCCTTTTGAAAGAAAATACATAATAAGATATCCTGGGCCGTCTTTTGAATTGTCTGTTTTCATGTATTCTTCTATATCCTTGATATTTTCTTTTTTGAATACATAAATTCCCGTTGATATCAAAGTTGATTTGGGATTTTCCGGTTTTTCTTCCATTGAAATTATTTCATTATTCTCAACTTCAAGGACACCAAATTTTCTTGCTTTCTCTAGGGATTTCAAATCGTAAACTCCAACAACCATATTTTTTTTATCCCTGAAAAAATCAACAATTTTGTCCAGGTCGGAACCAAACAGATTATCTCCGAGAATAACTAAGAAATCATCATTTATTTTTTCTTTTTCAATTGCGAACCATAAGTCACCCAAGCCGCCGAGTCGTGTTTCATTTGTCGTTGTTCCGTCATTAACTATCTTAACCGGTTTTTTGAAGTTTTCTTTGTTTTGATTGAACCACCAAACAAAGTCCATGTAGAACTTGTCATTTGTTACTATGAGTATTTCGTCTATTTCCTTTACTTTCCCGATTTTCTCGATAGCATAGTTCAGAACGGGTTTTCCAGAAACAGGGAGGAGACATTTTGGCTTGTCCAGCGTCAGAGGATAAAGCCGTGTCGCGTATCCTGCGCATAGAATCACTGCTTTCATAACCAGTCATAAAAAAACAAAGTTAAAAAGTTTATGAATGTGAATAAAATTAATATAAAATAATAAAAATAAAAAATGTTAAGCCCTATCTTCTTTTCTTCTTTTTAGCAGGCTTTTTCTTTTTTGTCATCTTTTTCTTCTTTCCGCCACGAGCCATTCTTGCTTCGCAGACGTTACCCTTTCCATCAACATAGTAAAGATGTCCAGGTTTTCTTTTGACAACATTTTTGACAACTACTTTTCCCATTTTACCTCCTTTTATTTTATGATTTTAACAAACTAACGGTATATTTAAATCTTTCTTATCGACGAAGAAATTAGTAATTTTCCTGTTCTTATTG
This sequence comes from archaeon, assembly GCA_043810865.1. Taxonomy (GTDB): domain Archaea; phylum Nanobdellota; class Nanobdellia; order Pacearchaeales; family GW2011-AR1; genus JBBSYQ01. The sequence goes on from JBDRNS010000005.1 coordinate 25,200, forward strand.
TTCAATGGTATTTCAATTAATTTGTTAAATGGTTTTTTTGAATTTACATTTAAGTTAAATGGTTTTATGATTCTTGTTTCCAAAACTTTATTTTTTTCGCTGAGCCAGATTGCAAGAAACGGAAAAAACACAAATAAGGAATGTATTTGCATTTGTGTTTTTTTGTGGAATTCAAACAACAAATTTTCTGTATTTCTGGATTTGAACATTAATCCCAAGAATTTTCCAAGAAAAGAAACCTTTTTCACAGGAATTTTTATTGTTTTATTTTTAAAAGAGATTTTTATTTCCATTTTTTAAGCTTTCATATTTTTTATAGTAGAGGTTTACATTTTTATCGCAGACAAAATCATGATGCTTGAATCCGCCGCCGAATGTTTTTGGGATATGCATTAATTCGTGCAGAATTACCTTTATTTTTTCTTTTTCATTCATCTTATCAAACCTCTCAGAAATGAATTCAAGCGCGTAATGCGCTTTTACGTCAAGGGCTTTTTGCATTAATTTTTCCCAGAGCATGACAACGGGCAATTGTTCCCCTTGATGAACTTCCGAAACTTCTGAAGCATTTTACTCTGTCAAGTTTTATGTGGGGAAACAATGCACGAGAAATTTCTTCCGCAGTTTTTTGCAAGTCAGGAGCAGATTCATATTTCATTTTAAAATAAATTAATCCATTTTTTCATTTCTTTTAATACTTCATCTGATTTTGTGCTGATTAATTTCAAAACATCTTTTTTAGTAAACCACCTGATTTCCGCGACTTCTTCTCTGCTATAACTAAAATTATTGATATCTTTATCCAGTTTTAAATAAAACCATTGAGTGAAATGGTTGTAATTCCCTTTCACTAGTTCTTTAATTCCTTTTTTTGGTTTGATATTTTTTAATTCTAATTCTTCTTCAGCTTCTTTAATAATATTACTTTCATAAGTTTCTTTATCTTCAACAGTTCCTGCTACAGCCGGTCCCCATTTTCCAGGGTTTTGTTTTTTAGTTAATGCTCTTCTTGCCAGGAGTATTTTGCCTTTTGAATTAGTTATCCATAACGCTGAGACCCTGTAAATGTCTTTTTTGTAATTTAATTTTTCTCTATCTTTTACCTTTATAATCTCATCATTTTCATTAACGATTGGTATTTTCATTTTATTTCAACAATTTTATTTTTGCTGTTTAATCCTGAATTTATTTTAACCGGCTTATTAAAATACTTTTGTAATAACTTGACTAGTGCAATATTTGCTCTGTTGTTAATTGGCTTTTCTTTTATCCAAACTTCATATTCCATTTCATTTATTCTACTAATTTTTTCTTGCGAGGAGTTTGGGTGAAGTTTAATGCGGAGTTTCATCTTTTCCATGGTTCTTTGTAATGGCGTCCAAGTGCATTGTAGATTTCCCTCTCTGTTTTTCCAGCAATCCGATGTCCTGTTTTTCTGCTGAACAATCCGTGCTGTGTAAGTTTCATTCCTTTCATTCTTGCAACAACTCTTAATCCAATTCCGGAGCCCTTTTTGCTTGAATACGCGAGAAGTTCTGCACCCCATTCTTCGGGATTTGTGTAGTAAAGTTCAACTTTAATTCCTTCAATTTTCCAGGTTGATTCGCGCTCGCCACCCTGCAAATATTTGTATTTTTTCTTCAGAAATTCTTCAAGTTTTCTTCTATTTTTTGGAATAAGCACAATGTCAATGTCTTTTGGATTTTCTTCTTTTCTCCGTATGCTTCCGACAATTTGAATTCTTCTGCAGTAAGGTTTTAACTGGGCGATAATTTTTTTTGAGAGTGCAAGAACATGATTGCCCCTTTTTTTCCCAGACATAAATCTTTAAAAGAGTTTGTGCTTATAAATTTTCTTAGAATGATAATTATTTTTATCGGGATTCAGGGGAGCGGGAAAGGGACACAGGCAAAACTGCTTGCAGATAAACTTAAAATCCCGGGCATTTCCACCGGCGATGTTCTCAGAAGCGTGGAGGGAAAACTGAAAGAAAAAGTTGATAATGTGATGAACAGAGGAGAACTTCTTTCTGCTGACTTAGTCATGGAATTGCTTAAGGAAAGAATTTCAAACAAAGATTGCAAAAACGGATTTATACTCGACGGGTTTCCGAGAGATCTTGAGCAGGCGGAGAAATTTGATGCAAATCTTGATGCGGATTTTATTATTGAACTTGAAATTTCAGACAAGGAGGTTTTCAGGCGACTGGAAGGAAGACGTTTGTGTCCGAAGTGCGGGAGAGGATATAATGTTGTAACATCTCCAAAGCCCAAGAAAGATAATCTGTGTGATATTGACGGTGCTGAACTTGTCAGGAGAGCAGATGATACAGAGGATTCCATAAAAAAGAGAATAGAAATTTATCATGAAGAAACCGAGCCGATTTTGAAACGCTACAAGGATAAAATTATAAAGATAAACGGTGAGCAAAAGATTGAAAATATTTTTGAAGATATTCTTGAGAAACTGAGAATAAAATAATTATCGTGTTATGATTTCCAGTGCATCCCTGTGTTTCAGCTTGTAATCTTTTCCCAAAGCTTTTTTGCTGCGTGCATCAATTGCTTTTATGAAATTTTTCCCGAAGTCGGTGTGAAGGAAATATGCAAAGTTCAGTGCAGTGGAATTTTGAGGTAGAAGAAAGCAATCAGGGAGGACATTTCCTTTTGAGTCCGCGAGTTTATTTGCTCCGGCGGGAAAAATTGCAATGTATTTTAATAATTCAAAAACAGCTTTGTTTAAGATGTTCTGAACTCCTGTGCCAAACTCGTATTTTTCCAGCACACTTTCTTTTATTTTTTCAAGGGCGTTTTTTTGTTTTTCATTTAGAGATTTCAAAATTTTGAAATCTTTTTCTCCGGGAATGTATTCAATCAATCCTGTTTTTGCCGCCTGCCTTAATGCAAGTTCTGAATCAGCACTACAAGGGATAATTATTTGTTCAGGGAATTTTTCCTTTAGTTTTTTATAATTCACAATCCCAAGTTCAGTATCAATTTTATTTGCAGCAATAATCATCGGCTTGGTTTCTTTTCTTAATTTTGATGCAAATGCAAGAATTTCATTTTCTTTCCATACAGAAGGTTTTTGCGAGAAATTTAATTTCAGCAAGACATCTTTTACATGCTCTTCTTTGACTTTCAATCCTGAGAATTGCTTTGCAACTGCTTCTGAGAAATTTCCTTCAATTTCTGCTTTTTTTGAGAAACTTTTCCATGCTTTCATGAAAATATTGTAATACCATTTATTCAGTTCATCTTCAAGAAATAAAATATCTTTTGAGACATCATAGCTGCCATGTGTTAAAGGTTTCCCTTCTTCATTTGTTTTTCCGGAGCAGTCAACAATGTGGATAAAAACATCGGCGTTTCTTAAATCGTCGAGGAACTGGTTTCCAAGCCCTTTGCCTTCGCTGGCTCCCGGAACCAAACCGGCAACGTCCATTAAATCAACAGGAACAAATCTCCAGTGATTTATGCAGAAGCCATGATTTGGATTGCATTGTGTTTTGAATTCCTTGTCTATGCATTCCACTTTTACATATCCCATTCCGTGGTTTGGTTTTATTGTTGTGAAAGGATAAGATGCGATTTCAACTTCTGCCAAAGTCGCTGCCTTGAAAAAAGTGCTTTTTCCTACAGAAGGTTTTCCGACAAGTCCAATTAACATAGTATTCATCTGAAGAGTAATTATTTAAATTTATTTCTTAAGTTAGTTCATTAACAATTCCACACAAAAATTTATTCTGCTTAATTTGTTTCCTTCTACTCACGACCTAATTTTTTCTCTTATTAAATTGTTCCCACCCACCTCAAAAACAAATTAATTAATAATGAAATTCTTGAAGAATAATAATCTCTACCACAAAGTTGCTTGCCCACCCAAAGAACTTTTTTAACTAATTTTCACCCACCCGAAATTTGTCTCACTCGCAAACTCACCCGAATTGATAATTTAAAATTTAATAGAGAAAGTTTTTTAGTAGGAACATTAGAGGTTGCAGGATTACTAGAAAATTGCTTATTTAGATTAGAAGAATCTGTTAAAATTTTTTAAGAAATTTATTCACAAAATTTTTCTTTTACTTCTTCATCTCTTAAGTCATTCCAGCCAGAAGGCATTTGCACTGCGAAACCTGTCGGAGTAATTTTTAGAATTTTATCCTTGTTGCACTGAATCTCGTAATCCTCGCAAAAATTGTTTTTGTCGCAAATTGCTTTTGTGTGGGAATGGAAATAATTTTCAGACGCTTCTGCAGTGATAATTTTTATTGCACTGAATGTTAAAATCCCGATTAGGACTGTTAAAAATACAATTACTGCAAAATTTATTTTTTTCATAAAAATGAAACAGAAAAAGTGTTTTTAAAGGTTATCTAAATATCATCAAGCTCGGATTTTATCTTCTGGACTTTTGAGAGCTTGTCTGATAATCTTTCTTCTCTCATGCCTATATTCTTTTTCTTTTCTTTAAGCGCGGCTTCGCGTTCAAGAAGTGCCGCGATTCTTTTTTGCAATTCCTTTTCAAACGCCATAAAGTTTCTCAAACTTTTGTCGGAATTCTTAATCTGGTCTCCAAGGCGCTTTTTTTCCTTGTTTATGTTTGCAATTTCCCTGTTAAGATCAAGAAGAGCTTCTCGTATCATTCCTTTTTTGCCCTTTTTTGTTTTTGCAACTCTTTTTTTCACACTCTTTTTTTTCATTATTAAGTTAAACCTAAAGGATTTTATAAAGATTTTCTTTTAATTTTTCTTGTGGCTGACTGGATTCTGGAACTTCCTTTTTTGTAGGAATCTCTGCTTATGTATCCTTCCGAATACGCTTCTTTCAACGCGCCGAGTTTTAGCTTTAATTCGCGACTTATTTCCGCCGACTTGAGCGCTTTCGGATAAATTTCTCTTCTCCATTTTCTCAACTTTTTTTCGACGGTTTTCCTGTTCTTTTTGTTTTTTATTTTTCTTAGTTCGCTTCTCTGTTCTTTTTGCTGTTTTTTTATTTCGTTGATTACCTTGTCTTTTGCACCCCTGAATTCCGCGAGAATTATTTTCTTTTGCTTTTCTGTTTTTGCTTTTCTCAACAGCTCTCTTTTTTGCTGGTCTATATTTTCTGAATAGAATTTTATTTCAGATGAATGCTGTCTTTTGAGTTCTGTAAAAAGCTTGTTTCTTTCATTTACAATGTAGATTATTATGATTACCATTATCAGCAAGAACACGGCAACCATGAGCGTGAAGAAATTCATTTCAGAAAGCGGAGGAATTATTCTTCTTTCAACGACGCTGAACAAATAACTTGAAGTGCTTGTTCTGTCCTCTGATTTTGCGACAACTGCAAATACATAATTTCCTGAAGGGGTGTTTTTTGGAATCGGAATTGTTTTTGTTACAGATGATTTTGAGCCGACGCTGATTGTGTTTGTCTCTGAATTTATTATCTCTCCTTTTGTATTCAAGATTTTGTAAACAATTTCAATTTGGTGGTTTCTTGTATCTTTTATGTTGAAGAAATTTATTCCGGCAGTTATTTCCCCGTTTCTGTTCACTTCCTTGTATTTTGGACTAACGTCGAGATTTATTGCGAATATGGGGTCCTTTGACTGAATTTCAAGGATAACAGGAATTATTTCTTCGCTGATTCCTGAGATTTTCAGAGAGCCGACATAAACATCCGGCATTATGTTTGTATTGTTAAATATGGCTTTAACTTCTGCTGACTCATCAATTTCCAGATGAAATGATTTCTCCCCGACAAAAATAAGATTTTCCAAATCAATAATTTCTACGGTGAAATCTTTCGCTTCATTTAAGTTTATTACTTTGAAACTTGTTGTCAAATCCTCGTTTTGTTTTACCACTGATTTTAAGAATATGTGGTCTACATAGAAGTTTTTGTCTTCTTTTGAATAGAAATTATAGTATACAAAACCGATTGCAATTATTATTACAAATGCAACTGCTAAAATCAGGAAAATATTTTTCTTCACCATCTTTTATTTTATAATGATTATTTCCTTTTATAGTTTTTCGCTATGATGATTAGCACTATTAATATCAGAATCGCTGCGAGCAGTTCTATTACAATTATGAAATTCGGGGCTTTTATTTCCGGGCTGTAAACACTGAACTGGGCGCTTGCTGTTGCGATTCCTCCAGAATAAATTACTTCTGCTCCAAGAAGATAATCTCCAATAGGAAGGGAAGTTGAGTCAAATATTTTCTCATAACTTTTTTCTTTTAAGACGGCGAGAGTTTCAGATTCTGTCAGGTAAATATTTCCGTCGAAGTCCTTTATTACGTATTCCATAACAACGTCCTGTTTTTCCTGAAGTCCTGCCTGAATCAAAGTTATCTGGCTTGTGAGAACATTTCCTTCCCTGATTCTTTTATTTGTTTCAGATAAGTCCACAGATATGTCAAACAAACTTAATTCTGAGCCAACGTTTAATGCGAAGGGAACTTCAAGTTTTCTGCTTCCTGAAGTGAACACAATTTTGCCGGCATATATTCCCGGTTCGTTCGGAGGGATTATCAAAAACGGGAGAGTTTTTGTTTCGTATCCTGAGAGGGAAAATACTGTCTCTTCGAATAATAAAATTCCGTAAAGATTAGTCAAACTTATAACTATGCTCAAGCTTTCTTCTCCAAGATTCGATAAAGAAATTTTTCCAGCGTCTTCAATTCCTGCTGTTGCAGGGATGTTAAATGAATTTGGGATTGCTCTCAGGACTGAAAAAGGAACAGTGGTTACTCCTGCCCCTCCACCTCCGCCACCACCTGTGCTGCCTCCTGGAGTTCCAGTATCACTTACTTCATTTTGACAAGTTGATGAACATCCGTCGCCATTTGCTGTTCCTCCGTCGTCGCACTGTTCTCCTGTGTCAATAATTCCGTCGCCGCAGATTAAATTTCTGAAGAAAAATCCTTCTGTGTAAGTGTCAGGACTTATAACAATGTTTGAATCTCCTCCTGAGTTTATCGAGAAAATATCTGCATTTACAAACTGCGAAAAAGCTATCGCGAGAAAGACAACCAAAAAGATTTTCAGCCCCATTTAAACTACATGTAATCTGCATTTAAATTTTTTCTTGTCGCAAGTTTTATAAATCGATTTGCGACTTTATCTATATGGGACTAAAAAACGCGATGAAAAAAGCGAAGAACCGAAAGAAGTTCAGATGGAAGGATAGAAAATACAAAGTGAAGACACTCAATCTTTATGCTAAGTCAGATCCTCTTGAGGGAAAGAGCCAGGCGAAGGGAATTGTTTTGCAGAAAATCCAAAAGGAAGCGAAACAGCCAAATTCAGCGATGAGAAAATGCTGCAAGGTTCAACTGAAAAAAAACGGGAAGCAGATTACTGCATTTATTCCGGGAAATCTTGCGCAGAAATTTATTGATGAACATGATGAAGTCATGGTTGAGAGAATCGGCGGAAAACAGGGAAGAAGCAAGGGAGACATTCCAGGAGTTAGGTTTCAAGTAATTAAAGTAAATGACCAGCCATTGCATTTGCTGTGGTTGGGAAAGATAGAGAAGGGAAGGAGATAATGGAACAAAAGCAAATTCAAATTTTCAAGGCATTTGATTTGTATGACTTGTCGGGAATTGAAATAAAGGACAAGGGGTTGAAGTCAGCGATAAATCTTGAGCCGAAACTTGTTCTTCAGAGTCATGGGAGAAATGTTCAGAGATTTGTGCAGAGCAAGATTAATATAATAGAACGATTAATGAACAAGTTTTCTGTTGCAGGGCACAGGGGAAGAAAGCACAAGCTGATGATGGGGCATGCATCCGGGAAATATTCAAAGAACATGAAAATTATTCTTGAGGCATTTAAAATTGTAGAAAAGAGAACGGGGAAAAATCCTGTGCAGGTTCTTGTTACTGCGATTGAAAATGCGGCGCCGAGGGATGAAATAACTGTTATTGAATACGGGGGGGCGAGATATCCTCAGGCAGTTGATGTTTCTCCTTTAAGGAGAGTTAATGTTGCATTGAGAAATATTGTTCACGGCGCGGGAGACAAAGCGTTCAACAAAAAGAAGAATATTGTTCAGAGTTTGGCAGAGGAAATTATTTTGGCGAGTGAAAACAACGGTGAGAGTTTTGCGGTGAGAAAAAAGAATGAGACAGAGAAGCAAGCCGATAGCGCGCGTTAATTTCTCAGATAATCCCAGACAACATTTTCTTCGTCAGGATACAAGACAAGCATCTCACATTTATTTTCGTAATTATATCCTTCTGAGATTTTATTTTTTATCTCTTCTTCACTTTCATTTTCCATGAGAAATTTTTTCCCATCTTTTTCTAAGACGTGTTCATTAATTATGTAATCTCTTTCCATGCAATTAAATTTATTCTTAAATAGATTTATTCCTTGCTTTGTTACACATAAGCCTGAAAATCCAATTATTTTAAGATTAGGATTTTTTTCTCTCAATTTTGAGGTGATTGCAGAAATTTGCTCAAGTGTTTTTTGTAGAATTCTCTTTCTTCAAAGAATTTTTCTATATGGTAAATGTGGATTCCAATTTCCTTATCTCTTGAATTATCAAAAATAGTTTCTTTGCTAAGTTCGGATTCTGCAAGCTCTCCATTTATCAGTTTTTCCCACCCTATTTTATTCAGAGGAATTACGATGCACATTCCTGTGATTTTGTTATTTTCTTCAAAAATGATTCCAAATTCGGGATTTTTCTGAAACCATGAATCAAGTATTCTCGGAGTTACGGGATTTGGAGTAGGGTATACTTTTCTGTCGAGTTCAAGCAGTTTATCATAATCTTTCCTGTTTATTGCTCTTACATTCATAAAGTTTGGAAGTAAAATGACTTATAAATTTTTCTTTTAATATCTTCTTATTTAATTTAAATTGCGTTCGCTTAACTCACTATTGATAATTTTAAATCTTTTTATTGTAATTTGTTCCCACCCGCCCACCCTTCAAGAAAATTTTAATAAAGAGTATTTTTTAGCAAGGAGGTTAGAAGTTGCATGAAATTTATTTTCTTTTTTTAAATTATTCCTACTTTACTCGTAAAAGCAATTATTGATAGCGAGATAAATAAGGCGAGCAATGTTTCAACAAAATTTATAACCCTTTCTTTCTTTTTGGTTTTATGAAAAAAGAGATTGCGAAGATTATCAAGAAATCTTTGGGAAGTTTTGTAAGTTTAGAAGATATTGAAAAAGTTATTGAAATTCCTCCTTCTAGTGATTTGGGAGATTATGCGTTTCCGTGCTTTTTTCTTGCAGGCAAATTTAAAAAAAATCCTAATGAAATTGCGCAGGAACTTTCTAACAGAATAAACAAAAAAAATTTTGACGGCGTTAAAGTTGTTAATGGTTATGTGAATTTCTTTATTGACAGAAATAAATTTACGAATAAAGTTATCTCCGATATCCTGGGGAAAAAGGATAATTTTGGTAAGATGAAGTCCGGAAAGAAAAAAGTTATGGTAGAATTTTCGCAGCCGAATACACACAAGGCATTTCATGTCGGACATATAAGGGGGACTTCGCTCGGAGAGAGTTTAGCGAGGATTTTTGAATTTCGGGGGAACAAGGTTTTGAGGGTAAACTACAGCGGAGATACGGGTATGCATGTTGCAAAATGGATTTGGTGCTACAAAAAATATCATTCAGGAGAAAAACTCAGAAATGAAGAGTCGTGGATTGCAGGAATTTATGCCGAGGCGGTGAGAAAAATAGGGGAGAATGAGGGGTTTAAAGAAGAAGTTGATGAAATAAACAGGAAACTTGAAAGCAAGAAAGACAAGAAATTAAATGAACTCTGGAAAAAGACAAGAAAACTTTCAATCAATTCCTGGGAGGAAATTTACAAAGAGCTTAATACAAAATTTGACGTTCATTTTTTTGAAAGTGAAATGGAAAGAAGAGGGAAGGAAATTGCGCAGGAGCTTTTGAAAAAAAGAATCGCAGTGAAAAGCGACGGCGCTGTGATTATGGACTTGAAAAAATACAATCTTGGCGTCTGGGTTTTGCTTAGAAGCGACGGCACGGTTTTGTATTCTGTAAAGGATCTGGCTTTGGCAAAAATGAAAATTAAGAAATATAAGGCAGGAAAATATCTTGTTGTGGTTGGAGATGAGCAGAACCTGCATTTTCAGCAACTGGTGAAGACATTGGAACTGATGAAATTATCCAAAAAAGAAATTTATGATTTCATAACTTACGGGATGATACGCCTGCCTACAGGAAAGATGTCATCGCGAACAGGAGATAATATTCTTTATTCTGATTTCATGAAAGATATTACAAACTATACGAAGAGCGAAATCAAAAAGCGCGAGAAGAAAATATCTGAAAAAGAACTTGAACAAAGAGCAAGAAAGATTTCGATTGCCGCGATAAAATATTCCATGCTTAAACAAAGTTCAAACAAGAACATAATTTTTGACAAAAAAGAGGCACTGAATTTTGAAGGTGATACAGGAGTTTATATTCTGTATAGTTATGTCCGTGCGGCAAGCATTTTGAGAAAAATAAAAAACAAAAAAAAGAAATCCTCAAGAATTACCGGAGAAAAAGAATTTGAACTCGCAAAAAAACTTTCGCAGCTCCCGGAAATTGTTTTTAATTCTTATAAAAATTTAAATCCTGCGCTGATGGCAAATTATTCTTACCAACTCTCGCAAATTTTCAATGAGTTTTATCATTCATGTCCTGTAAAAAATTCTGACAATGAATCTTTCAGAATCAATCTTGTAAAGTCATTTGAAATTGTTTTAAGAAATTCCTTAAATCTTTTGGGAATTGAAATCTTGGAGAAAATGTAAAACAAAACTTATTTAAATGGTTTTTGTGTTGTATAAATGCCTTCTAAAAGGCATAGTGAAAGGAGGTGTTTAGTGATGGCAAAAAGAAATGGCGGAAAAGTATTGAACCTTGTTGCATGGTTTACAGGTGTTGTAGTTTCACTTGCAGTAGGATTCGGTCTTATTAATGGAACACTTATGTTACCAGGATGGCTTGGAGGAGCTACTCAAGGTGGAATGTGGTTGACAATGTTTGTCGGATGGGTGGTTGTTATAACAACACTGATCAGTGCAGTACTGGCAGTAATGAACCAATAAAAATACCTTTTATTTTTACTAATTCTTTTTTATTTTATTTAAGATAAGTTGTTTAGAAATTTATCCTTTCTGATTGATTAAACATTTTGCGCTCACTTCGTTCACGATTAATAAGGGTATTAATTAAAAAATTACCTGTTTTGTGTTAACAATTAGATTATACGGGTGAAGCGAGACAAATTTAAATAAACTATATTGAACGAAATGTATTTATTAAACAAAATATTCTAAATAAATAAAATTTATGCAGAAGAATAATCAAAAATTTTCATCAAGAAAATTAATTATGTCTTCTGATTCGCCGATGTATTTGTTTCCAACTTTTAGAACAGGAACTGTATGAACTCCTGAATTTTTGAAAAGTTCTTTTCTTATTTTTGCATCTCTTTCGTAAGGAACATTTATTTTTTCAAATTGCAATTCACGTTCTTTTAATTTCTGCCGAACTTTTTCACAAAAAGGGCACTGCTCGAATTGGAAGAGAGTTAGTTTTTGTTTCATTGTTAATTAAGGGATAATTTAAATGATTTTTAAGATATTATCTTTAACTTCATAAAGTTTTTAAGCATTTTGTGAATGAAAATAAATGGGCGATACGGATTTGGGTGATTTTTCAGAGGGATTAAAAAGCATTCGCTATTTTATTTCTTTACAGGTGTGGACAGATAGAAATGAGTCCAGAATTAATGATGTAGTTCTTGCAGATAGTGATAGGAATGCAATTCAACAATCTCTCTTTTATGTGAATGATTTGGCTTCAAGAGGGTATTTAAATTTAGCAACAAGAGTTTTGTATCAATTAAGAAGACCTAATGGTGAAGTATTCTATGCAGATATTAATGCATGTCCAAGAAGTTTAGATTCTATTTCTGGCGGGGGCGGTTAGTGATGATTTCATTTCACGCTTTTCATTTCTTTCCATGCCAAATCAAAAAGTTGCTCAAGTGCCTGTGCGAAGAATTCTGTGTTTATCCAGACGCCTGTGTCATAGTTTGGGTGGAATTTTTCATCGTCAAGAAGCATGAACATTATCTGGTTTGAATCAACTATCACAAAACGCGCTTTCATTTTGTCCATGTTTTTCATTTCGGCAACTTTCTTGAAATCGCGCGCGACTTTTACATTGTTGTTATCTATTGGTGCGGCAATTCTAATTTTTATTCCGCGTTTTTTGCATTTTTCCAAACTCGGCATAAGTGATTCCATTTTTCTGTTCAAACCCTCTTTTGTCGTAACAATTACTATTGATTTTTCCGCATTTCTAATCATCATGTCAATGTGGTTATACAAATTTTGCCTTCCTCTTAAGCCCCCTGACAAATCCGAGGGCTCGACAAATTTTATTCCCTGATGAAACAAAGTGTTTAGTTCTTCAATAACTTCGTCTCCTTTCAATGACTCAAGCCGTTTTGTTCTTTCCTGCGCGTCTTTTGCAAGATTTCTTTTTACTCTTTCAACAACCTCTTCTGGTTTGAGGGCCACGAACTTGATTGGCTTTCCGAGTTTCATCACAATGAAACCTTTCTTATCCAAGCTTTCGAGGATATCATATGTTCGGCTTCTTGGAACATCAGAAATATTGCTTAATTCACCTGCTGTGCTTGTTCCTCTTGATAGCAATGCGGTCCAAACCTTTACTTCATAGAGATTTAAGTCAAAAATTTTCCTTAATCGGCTTAAAAATTCTTCCTTGACTATCATTTTATTTGTTGAGTGTTTTTCCTTTTAAAGATTGTTATGATGCAAGAGTAAAGTGAAGGTATTACCTGTTGGTAGTTATTTTACCTGTTTATCACTATTTTTCCTCTTTTATCTTTCACTTTAAAGTCATTACTATTTTTAAACTTTTCTTCGCCGATTAGTTTATCGTCGGTTAAAAAACGAATTTCGCGGGAGTTTGTTCTCTTTTTTATGAAATTCTCAAACTTCCGGAGCATTTGTTTCGTTTCGTTATCTGTGATTATCAAAAGTTTTATAGTGTTTTCTTTGACTAATCCGAGTTTTTTTCTGAATTCCTGAATCTGCCTGCTTAATTCCCGAGCATAGCCCTCTGCTTCAAGTTCTGGCGTGATTTGAGTGTCAAGGTTAACCAAAATATGGCTTCCGCCAATTTTTATTTCTACTTCTTTAACATTCAATTGAGATTTAATCACTTCCCCAAAATATCCTAAGGATTTAGCAAATTCTTTATCAGGGGTTGAGATAATTATTTTCTTTAAAGGCCATCTTACATTAATCTTTTTTTCATCTCTTATCATTAAACCAGTGGAAATTACATCCATCAAAGTAATTGAGAAATATTTCTCTAACTTTTTATCAATTTTTTTCTTTTCAACTTTCGGCCATTTTGAAAGATGCACGGAGTTTTTTGAAAATTCCTGATAAATGTGCTCGGTTATATACGGCGCGAACGGAGCCAAAATCAGGGAAATTTTTTCCAGAACTTCACCAACAATTTTTTTATTGTCTTCCCTGTCACGCGTGAATTTTATGTAATTTCTTGAGAAATCATTTATTATAAAATTTTGCAATTCAAGAAATGCCTTGTCCAGAGCATAGTCATCAAGTTTTTCTGTGACTTCTTTTATTGTTGAGTTCAGTCGTGAGAGAATCCATTTGTCTTCAATTTGAATCTTTAATTTTTTGTTTTCTTGTTGCCTGTAATAATTGTTGCAGTTATATAAAATCGTCAGGAACGGAATAACTGAATCCTTCATTAGATTGAATGAGAATCTCTTTGAATCTCCAGGGCTGGTTGTGAAAAACTGCAGTCGTATTGCATCAACACCTGCTTTTTCAATCATCTCTTTTGGATTTATTATGTTGCCTTTTGATTTTGACATTTTCTCTCCTTTTTCGTCGACAACATGCCCTGCGCAAATCACGCTTTTGTAAGCGTTGCTGTTAAATAACAAGACACCGAGAACGTGAAGAGTGTAAAACCAACCTCTTGTTTGGTCTATTGCTTCAGAAATATAACTATACGGGAAATGTTTTTCGAACAATTTTTTATTTTCAAAAGGATAGTGGAACTGCGCAAAGGAAGCTGAGCCGGAATCATACCAACAGTCAATTACATCCGGGACGCGCGCCATTTCTTTTTTGCATCTTGAACATTTTAATTTTATTTTGTCAATCCATGGCTTGTGCAAATCCATTTCTTTTTCAGAGAATTTTTTTACAGATTTCTTTTTCAGTTCTTCAATGCTCCCGATGATTTCTTCGTTTCCGCAGGAACATTTCCAGACAGGGAGAGGTGTTCCCCAAAACTTGAATCTTGACAAAGCCCAGTCCTTTGCGCCTTCAATCCAGTTTCCGAATCTTCCTTCTTTGATGTGCTCGGGAACCCATTTTATTTTCCTGTTGAATTTTACAAGTTCATTTCTAAACTTGCTGACTTTTATGAACCATGAATTTATTGCGTAATACAACAAAGGTGTTGAACATCGCCAGCAGAAAGGATAAGAATGCGTGATTTTTTCTTTTTTGAAAAGCAGATTGCGGGATTTTAAGTCATCGATGATTTCTTTTTCAGCACTTTTTACGAATTTTCCGACGAACTTTGGAACAATATCAAGAAATTTTCCATCTTCGCCGACGGTATGAATTCTTGGAAGATTATACTTTATTCCCAGATTATAATCATCTTCGCCGTACATCACGGCTGTGTGAACAATCCCTGTTCCTTCTTCTGTTGAAACAAAGTCGGCAGGAATTATTTTGTGCGAGTTTTCATTTTGCAATTCTTTGATGTCATACAACGGCTCATATTCCAAACCAACCAAATCCTTTCCTTTTAATTTTTCAATAATTTTTCCGTCTTTAACCAAGTCCTTTTTTTCTTTTCCAATAATTATTTTATCTCCGCCAGGAAGTTTTACTTTTACATAATCAATATTTTTCCCGACAGCTAAAGCAACATTTCCGGGAAGAGTCCAGGGTGTTGTTGTCCATGCAAGTACATATTCATCTTTCTTATTTTTTAATCTGAAAGCCACATAAACAGAGTCCTCTTCAATATCTTTGTAGCCGAGCGCGACTTCGTGACTGCTTAACGGCGTTTGACAGCGAGGGCAGTATGGGACAACTTTGTGTCCTTCATATAAAAGTTTCTTTTTGTAAAGTTCTTTTAGGCTCCACCAGACGCTTTCGACGTATTCGCTGTCAAGAGTTACGTAAGGATTTTCCAAATCAACCCAATAGGAAATTTTTTTTGTAAACCAGTTCCATTCTTTAATGTATTCCCAGACGGACTCTTTTGCTTTTTGATTGAATTTTCCTATGCCATATGAGAGAATATCTTTTTTGTTCTTCAAACCTAGTTGTTTTTCAATTTGCACTTCAACAGGCAAACCGTGGCAATCCCAGCCGGCTTTTCTCGGCACTGAAAATCCCTGCATGTATTTGAATTTGCAAATAATATCCTTGAAAGTTCTTGCTTCCATGTGGTGCAATGCAGGCGGAGCGTTTGCCGTCGGCGGACCTTCAAGAAAAGAAAACAACGGTTTTTGGGAATCATATTGCATTGCTTTTTTTATTTCCTTCTCATGCTTTTTCCAGACGTTCTCTGACTGTTCTTCTACTTTTTTGAAGTCGTACATTTTATTATTTTGTGATTTTAATTAATAAAACTTATGTTTCAATAAATTTATAAGCAACCTGTTTTTATGATAACATGAATTGGATAATTCTGCTTGGTTTTGCAGCAGCAATATGCACCACTATCTCGTTTCTGCCTCAGGTTATAAAAACAGTAAGAACAAAACATACAAAGGACTTGTCTCTTATTATGTATTCAGTTGTTGCAATAGGATTTGTTTTATGGCTTACTTATGGAATTATTATTTCTGATTTGCCGTTGATTCTTGCAAATACAATATCTCTTTTGCTAGCTTTAACAATTCTTGTTTTTAAAATCAGATATAAGTAAATATCAAAATCTTTAAAAAGCTGTAATTTTACGAATTATCATGTGTGCCGGAAAACCTATGTCCATCGGGGGGAAAGCGCTTGAAAGCATGGCTACAGAAGGAAGAAGTGTGCACGGTTTTGGTGGAAAGAGCCATAATCACGGTTATAGTGATGGTTCTTATGAATTAGGTTCATATAAGGGCTCAACAAATTATTCTTCTGGCGGTTACGACTGATTTTTTAATTCTTTCAGAAATTCTTCCTCGGCAAAATGCAATTTTCCAGGAATTATAATGCAGAATGGTTTTTTGATTTCTTTTTCTTCAAGTTCTTTAATTTTGCTATAAAAAATTTCTGAATTTTCTGTTCCAAGTTGCGAGCATAAAATCAGTTTGTCAATTTTTATTTTATATTTTTCCAAAGCTTTTTTTAGTTTGATTAAAGCATCGTGAGTTTCAAGCCCTATGTCGACGAGAATTAATGTGTGGGCGTCTATTTCCAGATTATCTTTGATAACTTCTGCGAAACTTTCCGCTTCGTGTTTCGGAATGCTTGTAATTTTTCCGAATTTGTAAATCTGCAAGCCGGTTTCTGCAACAGCGTCAAGAATTGATGCGTTGTGGATTATTTCATATTTTATTCCTTTTTTTCTTGCTTCATTCAGCAATGAAATATGTGTTGTGGCTGTTAGAGGAGAACCATAAACAAGCAATCCAATATTTTCTTTTTCTGCATTTTCCAGGACATTAAAACTTTCAACCATTTCCCTGTCTGCAGGAATTATTTTTTTTCCGATGATTTTTTCCAGTTCTTCAAAGTTGTAAGGAAAATCGACTGTATAATTTTCAAGAAAAATCTTGCCGCATTTTTTCAGCGCTTCAATACCTGATTTTGAAATGCTGTTTAAATTCAAACCAAGTCCGATGAGGTGTAACATAAGAAATAATCTGATTTGTTGTTTATTAATTATGCGGAATGAGATGTTTTTTTATAGTGCCGTCAACTTCCTGCATGATTTTGAATTCTTCTCTCATTATTTCTACGGGGGTTATTCTTTTATCTCCATTTTCACCATCAATTTCTTTAAGAATTAACTCAAGCTGTTTTCCATGACTTTGTTCGTCATAAGACTGATTTGTAACTAAATATCTTCCATTATCTTCTCTTACAGTGTAATCTCCTGCTTTTATTATTGCGAATTGTTTTAGTGTACTGACATATTCTGTAGGCACTGTATATCCTTTAAGTATAGAAAGTCCGTCAAATCCCGGGAGATTCAAAACTTCCTGTGCAGAAACCGACGGCGCAACTGCAGCATATCCTAATGCTCCTGCCAAGCCCTTAAGAAAATTTCTTCTTGATGTTGGTTTCATCAAATTTCTTGCGAAAAACAATTTTTAAATCTTTCTGTTTTGTTATTATTATAGAATTAATACAGATTAAGGATGTGTCTTTTTTGAGTGGAAAGAAACATATAAAAACTTTTCATCATTAAATTTTTGGTAATAATAAAGAGGTAGACAACCGATGAAAAAGAAAGGAGCAAAGGGAAAGAAATCTAAGAAATAAGTTAACTCTTTTTAATTTTATTTTTCTTTTTATTTTTCTTTTTATTTTTTAAGTTTTTGTTTTTTATAAATTGCGTTCGCTTCGCTCACGAATTGATAATTTAATTTTAATAGAGAAAGATTTTTGAGTTGAGAGATTGAAATTAATTTTTTGTTTTTAACTTTTAATTTTGTTCCCACCCGCCCACCCCTAAAAATAGTTAATAAAAAAGATTTTTTAGCATAGGGTTAGAATCCCAATAATTTGATTAACTATCCAGAAGTTCTTTTTGTTAACATTAAGCCAATAAGCGAGCACGAAGTGCGAGCGAAGAAAGGTGGGTGGAGCGAAAGAAATGTTTTTATTTCTTTTTCTTAATTTTCAGACATCTGCTTGTTATGATTATTATGAACAGAAAAGTAAATAGGAGATAATCGTTCCTAAAAAATAAACTCGCAATTGCGCCGAGCAAACTTGCGAGAATTATTAACTTGAAGTATTTTTGTCCTTGCGCAAGTTCTTCTCTTGTGAATTTTGCGAGCAGATTTCCGATGGGTATTCCGAGAATAAGAATGAAAATTCCGATTAAAAACTGAGTTAGTTGTTGCATAAGATAAAATATGAAATCAGGTTTATAATATTTTTGAAATATATTTTGGAGTGAAGTAATGGTTATAAATGGAGAAATTATTTATTCTTATGATTAATGAAAGTGAAGAAGAGGTTGCTAAATCTGTTGTAACTGAATTATATAGGGAAGGTTTTATTCAAACTTTATATAATACTGAAAGTGAAAAACATCAGGGAGAGGGTTGGACTTTAAAGAGCGGAATTTGGAGTCCTTGGTTCTTGAATTTAAGACCCCTTGGAGATTCTCCTCAACTTGCAAATTATATTTCTTCTGCTATGAATAGGATGATTAGGGGAAATGTGCCGGGACTAACAAAGATGGTTGGAATTGAAATGGCGGGAGTTCCTTTGGTTGCGTCTATTGGTACTGTTACAGGTTATGGTTGTGAGTTTATTCCTTATGCTTATACAAGACCCTTTCCGGGAGGGGAAAAACCAAGAACTCCTGAGGAAGCTGTAGAAATTTTAAGTAGAATGGGGGCACCAAATTATAAATACGGACAAAAAGAATTAGTTGAAGGAAGTTTAAGGGAGGGAGATGTTTTGTGTATAACAGATGATATGGTGACTAACTTTGGCAGCAAATTAATTGCAAGACACATTCTTGAACATGAAATTCAAAGAAGAGGAATATATTTAGAAAATGTAAAGATAGATGATGTTGCAGTTGTTTTAGACAGAGAACAAGGCGGAGCAGAAGAAGCTAAGAAATATGGAATGAGATTACACTCTTTAGTTAAATTTAAAACACAAGGTCTGGAGTATCTTGAAGAAGCGATGCATCCTGGAGAATTTGTTTTAATTGCAGATTATCAGCAAAATCCTGAAAGATATCAAAATAGAGATATGCAGAAAGAAGTCCTGGAAATGGCTGCAAAAGTAAGAGGAAATTGAAATGATGCAAATAATTCCAATAAGTAAAAGCATAATACCTGCATGTGATGTTCCAGATATAGATACTTATGAAAGAATTTTGAATGGCACAGCTGATAATCCTAGAGTGGGGGGGTATAAAATAGGATTCCAACTTGCACTAAAATATGGGCTCCCATTAATTGCTTCTGAAACCAGGAATGTAACAGATAAGCCATTAATCTATGATCATCAAAAAGCAGGAACAGATATCCCTGATACAGGAAAAGGGTTTATGGATGTTGTTAAAAAATCTGGTTTTGATGCAGTGATATTATTCCCTCAATCAGGACCTGTAACTGAATATGAATGGATAAGGGCAGCGCAAGATGTTGGATTGGGAGTTATTGTTGGAGGGGAGATGACCCACCCAAGATTTTTAAGAACTGACTTACGTAATAGAGATTATACTCAAATTTTTGAAGAGCTTGGAATCGAAAGAGATTTATCTGGTTTTATGGGATTTACATCTCCTGACGATATATATGAGTTAGCGGCTAGAATGGGTGTAACTAATTTTGTTGTGCCTGGAAATAAACCAGATTCAATAAAACATTACAAGAGTTTAGTGGAAAGATTTGTTGAAAATCCAGTATTTTTTGCTCCGGGGCTTATTGAGCAAGGCGGAGAAATTACAGAGGCAGGAAAAGTTGCAGGTGAAAGATTCCATGCAATAGCTGGGAGAGGTATTTACTGGAACAAAAGAGAAAAGAGATATAATACTGCTGAAGAAGTTGAAGAAGTTGCTTTGGATTTAACAAGCAAACTTTAAAACATCTGCGATTTTCTTTTTTTAATGTATCAAAAATATCTTGTTGTTGCGAGCAAACTTGACAAGGCAGGAATAAATATCACGACGCAGCTTTCGCAGTTTAGGGAAAATCCTGTTCTTTCAGGAATGAAAAAATCAGCTGGTTTTGATTTTTATCTTGTTGATGAAGAAATTATTTACACAGAAAATCTTGATTTGGAGAAAATAAACAAGTATGATTTTGTGATTTTTGCTTCAAAGCATAAATCAAGAAAAGGAGAGAAGGCACTGACTGTTCACGCGCCGGGAAATTTTAGGAACAATGAACTTGGCGGAGAGAAGGGAAAAGTTTGCAGAAGTTCGGCTGTTTTTATGAAACAAATTTTTGAAAAATTGAAACAGAATGCGGATGAACATTCGCTGAAAGATTACAATGTTTTTATGGAAGCAACTCACCACGGGCCGCTGATTGATAAGCCGTGTGTTTTTATTGAAGTGGGAGGAACGGAAACAGAATGGAATGACAGGAGAGCATGTTTTGTCGTCGCTAAAACAATTTCAGACATAATCAATGAATTCAGGGAAAATCCTTACAATGAAATCGCGATTGCAATTGGCGGAGGACATTATTGCCTGAATTTCAATAAAATTCAAATGAATTCGAATGTTGCGATTTCGCATGTAGTTCCAGATTATGTTTTTCCGTTGACAGAAGAAATGGTTAAGGAAGCGATTGCAAAAACCGAGGAAGAAGTTGATTTCTTTTTGCTTGACTGGAAAGGACTTGGAAATTCTGAGAAAAGAGAAGAAATAACTGATATTCTCAAGAAATTTTATTTGCAGTATAAGAAGACGAGCGAGGTTGGGAAGTGATTAATTTCTAATTGCTATTTCTTCATGACGGTTTTCTATAATATAGATTTTTCTTGTTCTTTGTTTACCATTTCTTGTTCCGTTACTTATCTCATCTGTTCTAAAATGCAAAGAACCAAATTTTGGACCACCATTGCTGTAATTGACAAATCCTAAACCAAAAAGAGACGGAATTAATTCTTTTCCATATTCAACAGAGCCAACAAAATTTGCATCTCTTAGTGCTTGCGCCATTGGTTTTAAACTTTTGAAAGTAACTCTTTCTCTTTTTCCTAATATTAAGTCCCTAAATACTCTTGCACCTTCCTGTTGTCTTTGTTCTGTGTCATAATGATTTCCTGCTATCATGCCTCTGGCTTTTCCTAATCTGTAACATCCTTCGAAATGTGGCAACACTGCTTCTTCAAGTACTTCATAATTCATCTCATCTCCAAAAAATAATCCTTTTTAAATTTTTATCTTTTGAAGAATACTATTTTATTTTTCTCAAATGCTCAAAACCCTCTTTTGCGACCAGCAAACCAAGAACAAACATTCCTAAAGAAATAACTGCAAGAATGTAATTTCCTGAAGAGAAATATCCTTCTGTTCTAAAAGTAAGATAAAGAAGTGCAGACATCGTGGTCACTAAAACCAAAAGTGCAGGGATTACAATAAACTTGACTTTTATTTTCTTTGACAAAAAATAAGATGAAACAGCAATCATTGTTATGGATGCAATTAATTGATTTGAAGTTCCGAAAAGTCGCCATAGTGCTTCGTAGGAATTTGTAACTGCCAAAAGCCATGCAGGAATAAGAATTAAAATTGTTATCAGAATTTTATTTTTTCTTAACTTTGGCATCAGGGTTTCTGAAATTATGAATCTGCTCAAACGTGCAGAGGTGTCTACTGATGTTAAAATAAACTGATTTACCATAAAGGCGCCGAGAAGAGATGCAATAGTTATTGTCAGGAACGGAATTCCAATACTGCCGACGATGTTTCCGTAGCCGGATGAAAATAAAATTATCCAGCCCTTTCCCAGTTCTGTCTGGAAAGTTCCCTCGCCTATTCCCCACTTTAGCCCTGCAACAGCGACGAGCGTAACGAAAACAGCGAGAGTTCCTTCACCAATCATACTTCCGTAACCGACTGCTTTCCCATGGGACTCTTTTGCAAGTTGCTTGCTTGTTGTTCCACTTGCAACCAAACCGTGAAATCCTGAAATCGCGCCGCATGCAACTGTTATGAATAAAATCGGCCACAAAGGAAAGACAGAATTGGAGATATACTGCGGCGCATTTATCAACGGGCGAACGAGCAAAATTCCCAAAATTCCAAGGAACAAAATTATTGACATTTGGATTGCACTTAGATAATCGCGAGGGCGAAGAAGAATCCAGACAGGAATTACAGAAGCAATGCCGGCATATAACAGAATAATTGTGATTAAAATATTTTTCAGCAAGACGGGATTAATAAAAGACAAGTCAACAGGGTATTTTACACCAATCCAAACAGAGGTAAAAATCAGGATAAGTGCTGCAGCAGAAGAAATTTTATAATTCCATTTGTATTTTTCAACTCCTACACCAAGAATAACTGCAAGAAGCGTTATTGTTGCCAGAGGAATTATCAAGTCCGGTTTGTAAATAATGCTGTCTGCTGTCGAGACGCTGAATACAGTTATAATTAAGATTAATGTTACGAGAATCATCACTGCAAACAAAGTTCCTGCTCTTGAATTCAAACTTCTTTTCGCAATTTTTGAAACGCTTTCCGCCTTGTTTCTTACAGATGCAATCAGGGAAGTGTAGTCATGCATTGCTCCGATGAAAACGCTCCCGATTCCCACCCAAAGAACGACGGGAAGCCAGCCGAAATAACTTACAGCTAAAATCGGGCCTATAATCGGACCTGCGCCGGCGATTGATGCGAAATGATGTCCTATCAAAAACGGTTTTTCTGCAGGAGAAAAATCAATATTGTCTCTTTTTGTCACGGCAGGTGTTTTATTTTTGTCGCTAATTTTCAGCCGTTTCTCTATAAATTTTCCGTAAATTCTGTAGCCGAGAAAAAACCACAAACCAACAATTAAAACAATCCAGACGGAATTCATACTCACCTCTGAAAGAAAAAAGAAGAAGAGTTTATATTTTTAACTAAAATACCTCACACCATTTCTGAAGATTTGCATGCCTAGATATTCTGACGGAATTTCTTTTCCTTCTCTTGTAAGTTGTTCTTTTAATAGTGTCCAATGAGGATGTTGTGTGAAATTAATTGCTCTTTCCGGATGAGGCATCATTCCAAGCAATCTCCCTGATTCGTCGGAAAGTGCGGCGATATCGTCAAGAGAACCATTTGGATTTGCAGGCAAATCTTCTGCTTTGCAAATTTCTCCGCGAGCATATCTTGCGGCAATCAAATTTTTTTCATTAACCATTTTTAAAGTTTCAGGAGTCGCATATAATTTTCCTTCCCCATGTGCAATCGGGAAACTTGCTTTTTCCAATCCGCGAGTCCAGACACTGTGATTTCCAAATCTCAAATCAACCCATCTTGCATTATATCTTGGGAAATCATTATCAACAAGTGCAACTTGTCTTTCTCCATAATTTTTGTTTTGAGCAGGAAGCAATCCTAAGTTTACCATTACCTGAAAGCCATTGCAAATTCCAAGAACAAGCTTGTCTTCTTCAATAAATTTAAGAAGTTCTTCCCACAAATGATTTTTAATTCTGTTTGCCAAAGCATTACCTGCTGCTGTGTCATCGCCGTATGAAAAACCTCCGGGAAATGCCATTATTTGGTAATCAGATAACTTTCTATGTCCGTCGATTAAATCGTTAATGTGAATTAATTCTCCTTCTGCTCCTGCCTGCTTAAATGCAAATTTTGTTTCTTCATCACAATTGATTCCATATCCTGTTAAGACCAATGCTCTTGGTTTTGCCATTTTAAAAATTTCTAAAAGTTGATTTATATGAATTTAACATGTGATTAAAGTTTGTGTCTACAACTGTGTCTCCATTTTTTTCATTGACAATAAATCTGCAGTCCTTTCTTACAACACCGATTTTTGCAATGTAAGTTCCTTCCATTGCTTTTTCAAATTCAGAAACATATTCAGGATTTACTGTGACAACTAATCTTCCCTGGCTTTCTGAGAAGAGTGCGTAATCATTTCTGTTCTCTGAATTTTCCAATTCACTTAATGAAATTTCCATTCCTAATTTCCCCCCCATCGCTGTTTTTGCAAGAGCGATTCCTAATCCTCCTTTTTCAACACTTTGCGCAGAAGCGATTAATCCTCTGCTTAATGCCTGCGAGAATTTATTGTAAAGCATTCTGTTTTCTTCTGCGTTAACTACCGGAACATTATTTCCCACAAATCTTTCGCCTCTTATTTGTTCGCCCTGCATTGCAAAATATTCAGAGCCACCGAGTTCTCTTCTGTCTTTTCCTAAAACATAAACAATGTCTCCAGGCATTTTTGCATCAAGGGAAATTGCTTTTCTTACATCATCCATAACTGTAATTGAAGAAACAAGTAGCGTCGGTGGAATGGAAATTTTTACAGGATTTCCTTCTTCATCAAACCCCTTGAAATCATTGAACATGCTGTCTTTTCCTGAAATAAAAGGAGTTTCAAATGCTACTGCAGTGTCATAGCATGCCTGAACAGCTCTTTTTAATTGCCATAATCTTTTTGCTTCATCTGAACTGCACCAGCAGAAATTATCCAGCAAGGCAATGTTTTCTAATCTTGCACCGACGGAGACGGCATTTCTTACAGCAGTATCAATTGCGGCTGCCGCCATATTATATGTGTCAATATCTCCGTAACTTGGACATAATCCATGGGACAAAATAACTCCTTTGTTTGAATCAAGAACAGGGCGAACTATTGTTGCGTTTCCGTTTACTCTTCCTTTTCCCTGCAGTGGTTTCAGGACAGAGCCCCCCTGAACTTCGTGGTCATACTGTTGTGAAATAAATTCAGAGCTTGCAATATTTTCTCTTCCTAACATTGAGTGCAAAATTTCTGTCAGGTTTTTCGGCTGGGAAAATTCAGGTTCTTCATGAATTTGTTTTGTAAATGTTGTCTCCATAGGCCTTTGAGGCAGTCCATTGTGAAGAAAATCCATATCAAGATCCATTACTCTTTCACCTTCGTAATCAACAACACAATTTCCAGAGTCAGTAAATTCTCCAATCACTGTTGCTTCAACCCCTCTCCTTTCCATTAAGTCCGAGAATTCATTCCATCTATTTTTTGGAACAGACAAAGTCATTCTTTCCTGTGATTCTGAAATCCAGGTTTCCCAAGGTTGTAATCCAGGATATTTGAGAGGAACTTTGCTTAAGTCAACATAACATCCTCCTGATTCTTTTGCCATTTCTGCAACAGAACATGACAAACCTCCTGCACCATTATCTGTAATGCTGTTGTATAGTCCGAGATCTCTTGCTTCTTTTATAATCGCATCACTTAATTTTTTTTGAGTTATTGGGTCGCCGATTTGAACAGCTGTTGCAGGGCTTCCTGAGTCCATTGCTTCTGAAGAAAAAGTTGCTCCGTGTATTCCGTCTTTTCCGACTCTTCCTCCAACCATAACCACGAGGTCTCCCGGCATTGCTCTTTTTTCGTATGAATTCCTTCCTGCGCTTTCTTTCGGCATTAAGCCCACTGTTCCGACGAAAACCAACGGCTTTCCCCTATATCTTTCATCAAAATAAGCAAAGCCCTGAGGGGTTGGGATTCCTGACTGATTTCCTCCCACATTAACACCCCTTACAACACCTTCAAGGATTCTTCTTGGGGAAAGCATTCTCTGGGTTTGATTTTCTCCTTTGTATAAAACTCTTTCATCATCGGGAAAACCAAAACAAAAACCATATACATTAATTACTGGTTTTGCCCCCAGTCCTGCACCGATTGCATCTCTGTTAACTCCGACGATTCCTGTAACAGAGCCGCCGAAAGGATCCAGAGCAGAAGGAGAGTTATGCGTTTCAACTTTGTGTGTGATATAATGTTCATTATCAAACTTAATTATCCCTGAGTTATCTGTAAAAACAGAAACACAGAAATCTTTTTCACCTTTTCTTCTTCTAATTTCTTCAGTGGCCCCTTTTATGAATGTGTTGAATAGTCCGTCGGTGAATTCGTCCATCGGGTTTGCAAAAATTGTGTGCTTACAATGCTCACTCCATGTTTGCGCCAGAGCTTCCATTTCCAAATCTGTCGGGTTTCTTCCAAGCATTGCAAAATGATTTCTTATTGCATGTATAGAAGTTAAATCAAGAGCAAGAGGACCTCTTCGTGTTCCGTCGGGATTTGCAATTCCTTTTTTCCCGATTATTGCAAGTTCTTCGTCAGGTGCATGAAGAATGTCAACTAAATCAGCTCCTGGTTTTTCTAAAATCCTGACGCTTGGAACAATAACGTCCATTCCATCGTCGGCAGAGAACTCTGCATAACTTTTAACATGAATTCTTTGTATTAATGGATTTGCCAATGACCCTCCAACTCTTTTGGCATCTTCTTCTGTTAAATCGCCTGATAAAAAAGTTAATTGGGAAGTGTGAACAACTTGTCCGTCAAATTTTTTTCTTAATGCGTCACTAATTCCTTCTCTTGCAGTGTTTCCAACATTGTCTGTAACTCCCGGAAGAAGACCTGTTTCAACAGCGAAGCTGAATTCAGGTTTAAACGAATTATCAACTCTTCCTTCCTGAAAAACAGGATTAGTTAACATACTTCTAACCTGTTCTAATTCTTTCCCTGTCAAATCATTTTCAACAGTGTAAACATCAACTATTTTTACTCCTGTAATTCCAGAAAAACCAGCGGATTCAAGTTCTCTTTTTCTCGCGCTTGCTCTTGCATCAGATATTGTTCGCGCAACTCCTATCCTGTGAGCCATTTGCTAAAAATAATAATTTCTTTTTAAGAATTATTGTGATGAACGCCCCGACCAGGAATCGAACCTGGATGTCCAAAAGGACCGCGAGTTCAGTGCAGTTCTTAGAAGGTGCGGAACCTCGGTTCTGCGTTCGAGTCGCGTGCAGTACCATTGTGCCATCGGGGCTGAATATTTTAATAAAGGACAATTTATAACTTTTATTACCAAAAAACTTATAAAAAACTTTACGATTGTTAATTTATGGTTTTTGAACTTCCTCCCTTGGAATATCCGTATGAGTCACTTGAGCCGTATATAGATAAGGAAACAATGGTTATTCATCATGACAAACATCACAAAGCGTATGTTGACAAACTTAATGCGGCGATTGAAGGGCATGAAGAATTGCAGGACAAACCGATTGAAGAAATCCTGAAAAATATTAATTCTGTTTCAGAGCAAATCAGAACTGCTGTGAGAAATCACGGGGGAGGGCATTTTAATCATTCATTTTTTTGGACTTGTCTGAAAAAAGATGTCAAGCCAAATGGAGAAATCCTTGCTGCGATAATAAGAGATTTTGGAAGTTACGAACAATTCGCAGAACAATTCAAAAATGCTGCTGTTACGCAGTTTGGAAGTGGTTGGGCTTGGCTTGTCTTAAATCCAGCGACGAGAAAACTTGAAATTATGCAAACACACGACCAAGAGTCGCCAATATCCTCGGGAAAAATTCCTTTGCTTGTCGTAGATGTCTGGGAGCATGCTTATTATTTAAAATACCAAAACCGGCGCCCGGAATATGTTGAGGCATTCATGAAGGTAATTAATTGGGAAAAGGTTGATGAGAATTTTGTTAAATCTATATGATAAAATGCAAAAACAATTAATCACGAAAAATACAAACTTAATGGAACTCGTTGAAAAATATCCAGAGGTTGTTGAAATTTTAATGGGTTATGGTTTGCATTGTGTCACATGCACTTTTTCGCAGTTTGACAGTTTGGAAAATGGAGCGAAATTGCACGGAATGTCAAAAGATGACTTTGAAATGATGCTGAAGGATTTGAATAAATTGATTAAGGATTATTAATTGGGGGTTTGGGATAGTGGGGCATTTCAAGCTCTCCTGTTTCAGGATTTAATCGTGCAGTTTTTTTACAATAGTCACCTAATTCAGGATCGTTTCTTGCTGCGGATCTTCTGCTACAGTAATCACGGAGTTGTATGTGATATTCAATTACAGATGTTAAACCTTGATTTTTGGGAGCATAATTTGTCACACATCCTGCCATTAAAAGTGCAAGTCCCACCAAACCTAATTTTGTTCTTGTTTTCATTTTATTTTCCTGATTTTGTTATTTTTAAGAATTTATATGGTAAAAATTTGAATGAATTTATCAGAGAGATTTAAGATTAGTAAAACATAAATGAACACAATAAAACTTTTAAATGTCTGTTTTTACTCATAAAAGCTAATTAGTAAAAAGTAAAATGGATATAGTAATAAAACCACAATATGATATTTTAGATACGATAAAAGATGCTTATGCTACTTTTAGTGATGTTGTTATGTCTTACGCTATAGGACTACAAATGGCGGCACAAGATGTCAAGAATGTTGTCAAGCCAGTGGGGCTTGCATTAATACTTGTATCATCTTTTGCATTTGGAGGTTGCCCTTCTGGAAATAGTGTGGATTATCAGAGGTCGCAAGTCAGACAGGAAGAGCAGGGCCCTAATAGAGTTAATATACCTTCTACATACCAACTACCAATTACAGATGGTATCGGTGGAGATTCATGCAGCGGATGTCTTCCTCCTGCTCGGAAGTGATTAAATTTATTCTTCTTTAATTTAATCTTTACCTAAAGTTTGCCTCACTCGTAAACTCGTTCGGGATTGATAAAAAATTTAATAAAAAAAGATTTTTTAGCGGTGAGATTAGAAGTGCAGGTAATTGATTAACATTTATTCGGAGTTTTTTTATTAACAATTTACTTCAATCGTGAGCAGAGCGAACGCAAAGTTTTTTAACAAGTTGAAAAATTAAAAATCAAATAATCCCTTCTTTCAAGATATCATTCCAGCTTTTTACATCCAAAGCCACGAGAGCTTCTTTAAATGTCAGAATTGGTTTGTTGTATTTTGCATAATCATCAAGTGCAATTCGCGGGCAGGCGAGCTCTATGAATGCGTCAATTTTGTAAAAGTTCATAATTTTGTCAGGTGTGAGTTCAGACATTGTAATTAAGATTGGTTTTTTATTTTTTTCTTTTAACTTGTCAAGCAGATATTTAGGATTTCCAAATTTTTGCCCTGGTTTTATTTCAACAATTATTCCAACTGTTTTTGCATCTTTTAATTTTTGGATTGAGATTGCCCTTTGCTTCAGAATTTTTTCTCTTAAACCAGCCATGCTTCTGACATTGTCATTGTAAACATCAACCAAAATAACTGGTTTTTCAACTGAGAGAACAGCGCCCATTGAATGAAATTGATTTCCTATAATTACAAAGCAATCAACGTTTTTTTCAATTGCTTTCAAGCCGAGATACTGGCAGCCGACAATGTGCCCTTCATATTCCACAAGTCCGAGTTTTTTTGACAGCAAGACATTTTTCCCATTTTGTTCATAAAATGATTTTATTTTTTCCACATCATGTTTGTGCTGAATTGAGTAACTTAATCCAAGAGTTTTGAATTCTTTTAATTCATTAAGAGATTTTTTCAAGATTGGTTCAAGGTTAAGTTCATCTTTTACTTCAATGTAGAGAACAGGAAAATTAACATGAACAAATTCTGCGTGTCCGAAATGAACAATCAAATCAACTCCCAAGTCCTTGGCTTCCTGAACAGCGACGCTGCACGCGCCCCAGGATGTTTCTCCTGAAAAGATAACTTCTATTCTGAGTTTTTCAATTGTGTTTGCAATTTCTTCTGCATTTTGCTTTATTCCCTCTGCTAACTGAACAAGAACTTTTTTTGGTTTTCTTTTTTTAAGCTCTGATACGAGTTTTGGGATTTCAAAGTTGAGAGGCATAGTATTTTATCTTCAATATATTTTTAAAGTGTTTGCTTTAGTTTGATTTATGAAATTATCAAATATTTTGGCTGTGGGATTAGCGATTGCTGGTG
This sequence comes from archaeon, assembly GCA_043810865.1. Lineage (GTDB taxonomy): Archaea > Nanobdellota > Nanobdellia > Pacearchaeales > GW2011-AR1 > JBBSYQ01. The sequence goes on from JBDRNS010000005.1 coordinate 54,951, forward strand.
TGGGTGTTTTTGGGAGTTGTGTTACCATGACTGCTCAGGAAAGATATTATCAATGTGTTGAGAGAGTTTCTGAAGATATGAGAAACATAAGAGAAGGGATTCAGTTTAATTTAAGAAGAGTCGGGAGTTCTCAAAGTTCTGCTAAAATATTTAATGGAAGATATGGAGAGGTTTATGCCCGTGCTTGTGAAGAAGAATATGGTGATTTTCAGAGAGAGTTGAAGAATTCTGATTAAATCTTTCCAACCAAATCCAAACCCGGCTTTAATGTTTTGCTTCCTGGTTTCCAATTTGCAGGGCAAACTTCTCCGCCGTGCTCTCTTGTAAATTGCGCGGCTTGTATTTTTCTGATTAGTTCATCTGCGCTTCTTCCAATACTGTTATCATGAATTTCAAATGCTTTCAAAATTCCGTCGGGGTCAATTATAAAAGTTCCTCTCAAAGCCAAACCCTCTTCTCTTATGTATGTTCCGAAAAGACGTGAGAGTTTTCCTGTCGGGTCTGCAAGCATTGGGAAATTAACTTTTTTTATTGCAGGCGAATTATCATGCCATGCCTTGTGAACAAATTCTGTGTCTGTTGAAACACTTAGAATTTCTGTGTTTAACTTTTTAAATGTCTCATAATTATTTGCGAGTTCTTCAAGTTCTGTCGGGCAGACAAATGTGAAATCTGCAGGATAAAAGAAAACAACAATCCACTTGTCCTTATAGTCAGCGAGCTTTATGTTTTTTATTTTCTCTTCATGAAATGCCTTTGCTTCAAATTCCGGGACTTTTTCATTTATGCGTATCATTTTAATTTAGAATGGTTAATGTTTAAAAGTTTTGTTGTTCTAAAACTCAATCTTAACATCGCTGTTTTTTATTCTGCACTGGCATGCAAGCCGGTGTTTTTTGTCGCGTTCCAAATCCATTTCTTTTTCTGTTAGTTCTGATAAATTATTTTCTCCTGATATAACATCAATCATACATGTTCCGCAAGTTCCTTTTGAGCAATTGAACGGAACGCCGAGTTCTTCACATGCTTCACGAATTTCATTTCCTTCCTGAATTTCAACGAAATCATTTGTTAGGTTATTTATTATTTTTGGCATAAAAAACAAAGAAAAAGGTTTTATATAAAATTAACTCTTTAGTCGGGGGTTTGGGAATCTTTTGTTTTTTAGGAAATTTCTTACTAAGTCCCCTTCTACACTTCCTTCAGTTACAGGACTAACTACTGAAATGTCAACGCCATTTTCTTCTCTTATTCTGTAATTTCTAATATAACCAATAACTTCTGTTTCTTGAGTTCTTTGAACATATAAATCTACTCCTCTATGAAGAACAACCAATAAATTTCTTTCGTTGTGGTGCAGTATTCTCTCTTTTAATCCAGGAAGATGACGATATTCAATTGTTTTAGCCATATTATTTTCTAGAAGGTTTATTTATAAGAATTTATGTTTTACATCAGTTATTACTCTTTGTTGATATATTCATAAGCGCTGTAAGCTGCTGTGCAACCGTCGGCGACTCCTGTGATTAATTGTTTAAACGGTTTGTCTGTCACGTCGCCTGCCGCGAAAATTCCAGAGATGTTTGTTTCAGATGTCATGTGATTTATTATGATTTCATTTTTTTTATTTAGTTTTACGCCGAGCGGTTTTGCCAAATCAGAAAGAATAATGTGCCCGATTGCGATGAAAATTCCTTCCAATCTTAATTCTTTGCTTCCTTTGTATTGTTTGTCCAGAATAACTGACTCGACATTATTTTTTCCTTTAACTTCAACAATGTTTGTGTTGTTTATTACTTCTATTTTTTTGTTGTTTTTTATTCTTTGCAAGTTTATTGGTTCTGGATGTATCTGGGAACCCCGGTAAATTATGTAGACATTTTTTGCGTGTTCGCTTAAAAGAAGAGCGTCTTTTGCCGCGCTATCCGAGCCGCCCACTACTGCAATTGTTTTGTTTTTGTAGAGCGGACCGTCGCATAAAGCACAGTAACTTATTCCTCTGTTCTCAAATTCCCTGCTTCCTTTTACATTTTCAGGAAGTTTTCTCCATTTTGTTCCTGTCGCAAATAAAATAGTTTTTCCTTCATAAGAATTTTTGTTTGTTTTTATAGAGAACAAATTTTTTTCTTTTTTTATATTTTCAACTTTTTCATTTTTTATTTCAACCAAATCATAACTTCGCGCGTGCTCTTCAATTTTTTTTGCGAGTTCAAATCCTGAGAGTTTTATGAAGCCAGGATAGTTTTCAACTATGTTTGTTGTTGTTATTACGCCGCCGACAGGCAGTTCTGTTCCGTGTGTAAAACCCAAAACCAGAGTTTTCATTCCCAGACGTGCAGAATACATTGCTGCTGCCAGTCCTGTTCCGCCTGCGCCGATTATGATGAAGTCGAATTTTTTTTCTGCCATTCTCTTAAAAAGAGTGATTTGTTTTTAAAAGTTTGCAGATTTATAATCTTCTCTTGTAAAAAATCAAGGAAAACATTATTACATATCTACTTATTATGCTTGCAATTATTGCCCCATAAACTGCAAATAATTGCCCGTTGACAAGGAAAGTTTTTATGAAAGTATATGTAAGAATTACATTAAGGATTGTTGAAAGAATTAAAATTTTTGAAATCATTCTTGGTTTTCCTCTTGATATAAAATATGTTTCATAAAGAGATATAATTGGATTGGAGATAATCACAATGGAAAAAATTCTTAAAATACCTGATGATACTGCGTAAGAACTTCCATAGATAATATTTATAATTAAAGGAGAAAAGATTATTAATAAAATCACAGAAATTAAGGATAGTAAAATTGTTACGCCTAAAAACTTATTAAAATCCCTTTCAATTTCTCTTTTTCCCAGCTTGCTGAATACCGGAAGCAGTGCAGCAGAAAAGGTTATTAATGCAATGATTCCTCCGACAAGCCCAAAGACAGCTCTGTAATAACCAACAAAATCTGCCAGGACAAAGTGCCCCAAAAACAAAATGTCTATTTCCCCGAAGAATAATCCTGATATGGCTATTGAAGGCATTGCAATCATAAATTTATTAATTTTTTTATTTTCACTTTCTGTTAGTTTTTCTTCTTTATGTCTTAGAAAATCAAATTTTTCTCTGGAAAAAAAGTAAATTATGGTAGTAGCAAATAATAATGAACCAGTTAGCCCAATGATTATGAGTGAAATATTTATCTCATTGGAAAGAGAGTATTTTAGTCCAAGAATTATTAAAACGGGAACAATAATGACTCTTATTACCTGAAACAGGGTTTCTTTCCAGAAGATATTTTTAAAACTGTTTGAAGAAAACATTATGTCTTCCAAGATCTCAGAGATTCCGAGTAGAATAAGATATAATGCTCCTGCGATAAAACCAAGGAATAAGGGCTTTTCAAATATATTATTTGCGAGATATCTCGAAACCAAAATTAAGGTAATCATTGAGGCGAACACAAGAAAAATTTTGATTTTTAAAAAATAAACAGCATATGCTTTAGCCTTAGCTTTTTTATTTCTTCCGAGTTCTTTTGAGATAAATCTTACAAAAGCGCTTCCGATTTCCAAATCAGAGAACAGAGCAAAAACCATTATTACTGCAAGAACAATGCTATACAATCCGAAGAGCTCAGGCATCAAAAGTCTTGCAATTATTATTGTGAATATTAGGGAGCCAATCCTTGTAGCAAAAGAAGTAAGCATCATGAAAAAACTGTTTTTTATTTCAAGTCCTTCGCTTCCTGAAAAATCCTTTTTTCTTATTCTGTTGATAAATTCTTTCAGAATAAACTCCTCTTTTTTCAGTAATTTGTTCATAATGTGAATAAGAAAAAAATGTTTTTATAGCTGTTGATTATTCAAGCGGGACTTTGGAATCTTCGTTGTCTCTTGAAGCCCATGTTTTTATTTTTCCATAAACTCTTTTAAGAGGATTGTAATCCGGTGTTGCTCCTGAAAAACCTTTTAGCCCTAATCTAACTGTATCTGAAACCGGTCCTGAAAGCCCATAAGCCAAATCTTTATACCATCTTTCATCAGGGGTTTGAGATAAAATTAACCTGAATTCCAAATCATTTTTAACAAGATTTTCTTTTTTTGCAAAGTGTAGCGCTAGTTGGAATCTCATGAAATGCAGTTGGTAAGTGGAAATACCAAAATTATTAAGATTACTTTCTGTTTCTGAAAGTTTTATAATGTGTCTTACTTTGTCTATTGTATCTTCTCCTTCATTAATTCTTATCCTGCTTTCATCAACCCCTTCTTTAAGAAGTCTTTGTCTTATTCTTTCTCTTTGCGAGGTTTCGTATACCTGATTTCCCAAAGTTCCTTCAATAACCCATAAGCCATTATAATTCTGGATTTCACCGTATTCTTTTTCTATTTCATTTATGGCACACCATGTTCTCCATCTATCTATTTCAAGTGTTGGTCCTGTTGGTATTACTACTCCTCCATATTTTTCTTCCATAAAAAATCTACAAAATAGGGGTTTTTAAAAATTGCGAAAATGGTCCTAGGAGGAGTCGAACCTCCCCTTCCTCGGTGTAAACGAGGTGTTCTACCGATAGACTATAGGACCTTAAAAGTAAAATTGTTTATCTGTTAAAAAGGTTTTCTGTCACCACTCTTTCCCAAAAACTTTTAAAGGGTTCTTCTCCTTGATTTATCATGGCTAATAAAGAATCAGAAAATTTAGAGCAGGAAATTCCGGGAATGAATCTTGATAGCCGATATTCTGCAAGAAATCCTCTCCCAAAAGTTTCTACAGAAGCGCAGAAAGAAATGGAGAAGACGAAAAAAGAACTTGAGAAACTTAAGAATGCGATTGTTAAGAAGTATGATTTTATTCAGGCAATCGGAATTTTGCCGCCGCAGACATTGAAGTCGTTTGTAGAGGATGAACTTGGCGAGAAAGGCAGAGAAATTCCCGAGGCGGAATTTGAAAAACTTCTGAAGAAAATTCACCTTTACATAATTGTTCCTGAGGAAAAATTCAAAGAGATACCAAAAATAAAAAAAGAAATTGTCGGGGAAGTTGAGAAGTCAAAACAAAATGTCTGGCTTCATATCAAGACACCAGTTGATGTTTGGGAGACATGTCTTGACAGCAAGTTTGAACTTGTAAGTGCTATAGCAATGTCTTTTCCTCTTTATGACAAAGGAATTCTTAGCGCGTTGAGAGTTGCGGAGATTCACAAGTCACTTGTTTTGCAGAAATTTGAGAGGTATGTTGTTTCATATGTCCTCGGCGGAAGCTTGGTGAGGGGAGATGTGACAAAAGAATCAGATGTTGATGTTTTTATAATTATTAATGATACCGACGTGAAAAGAATGCCGAGGATTGAACTTAAAGAACGACTGAGAAGCATAATTTTTCAGTATATTTCCGAAGCATTGGGGCTTGCGGGAATTAAGAAAAATCTTTTGAATGTTCAGGTTTATTTGCTTACAGATTTTTGGGAGGCGGTTAAGGATGCGCATCCGGTTATGTTTACTTTTATCAGGGACGGTGTGCCGATTTATGACAGGGGAACTTTTATGCCGTGGAAAGCGCTTTTGAAAATGGGAAAACTGAAACCAAGTCCAGAGGCAATTGATTTGTTCATGTCTTCAGGAGACAAGACAGTTAAGAGAGCGAAGCTTGCACTGATGGATATTCTTGTTCATGATATTTATTGGGGAGTCATAACTCCGAGCCAGGCATTGCTTATGCTTTACGGCTCGCCTCCGCCGACGCCAAAACAAATTGTGAAAGACATGGATAAAATTTTTGTTGAGAATGAAAAAATGCTTGAGAAAAAATACGTGAATATTCTTGAGAAAATTGTCGGGTTGTATAAAGATTACGAGCACGAGAAGTTGAAAGAGATTAAGGGTGCTGAAATTGACAAATTGCTTAAGGATACTGAGGACTATATTAAACGCCTCAAGGAATTGAGAGAGCAGATTGAAAAAAGAACGCAGGAAAAAACAATCGGGCAGATTTACGACGATGTCTTCGGGCTTTTGGAAAATATATTCGGGAAGAAAACAAAGGACAAGCTTACGGAAGAATTTGAGAAGGAACTTGTCAAAACAGGAAAACTTCCGCAGCAATCAACAAAAATTCTTAATAACATAGTTAATGCGCGTGCAGAGTTCAGGAAAGGAAAATCAAATTCGCAGAAAATTGATGATGCGAGAAAGGAAGCGGCAATTCTTATCAATGATTTGATTGATTATTCACAAAGAAAAGAATTACTTGCCGTCGAGAAATCCAGAATAAAAATGAAATATTCTGAAAACGGCAAGGAGAAACTTGCTGAACTTCTTGTCTGCAACGGGAAAAGTTTTTTGATTGTTGGAAATGTGATAAAGAAAATAACAAGCAAAATCGAAAATTCAAATATCAATGAACTTTCAAAAGCGGTTGAAGAAAGCAAAGGAAAGCCGACGGAAATTAATCCCAAAGTTTTTGAACTTGTGAAAAAAGAAATCGGGGATTTTGAGATTGTGCTGTGATAAAAGATAGTTGTAAACTGAACAAAACATTTAAATATAATTCCCATTTTATTCTTCTATGAAATTAAATATTGAAATAACAAAAGGTGAGAAATTTTTTATTGCGAGAGTTCCTGAATTGGGAGTTACAACGCAAGGAAGAACAGTGGAGGAAGCAAAGAAAAATCTTAAGGAAGCAGTTCAACTGCATCTTGAATCAGTGGTTGAATATATGATAGAAAAAGGTAATGTTAAAATTGATAATAACAAGATAATTTCTTCAAAAAATTAAAATGTCTAAGTTGCCAAGAATTTCTGGCGTAGAGATTATAAAAATTTTGACTAAATTCTTTGGTTTTAGAACATTAAGGCAAAGAGGAAGTCATGTAACTCTTACTAATGATTTGGTTTTTCTCACTGTTCCTTTACATTTGGAATCAGATAAGGGAACATTACTAGCAATTTTAAAAGACGCAAATATCTCAAGAGATGATTTTTTGGAATATGTTTGAAGTCAAATTCTTTAATAAGGATTAAAGTTTTTCATTTGGGAGCGGCTCTTTCATACCCTGAAGTTTTTCTATTGTTCCTTCATTTACTTTTGTTGCAAATTTTGCCAATTTTGAAAGTCCGAAAAATACGGCTGCAATTACGAGAAGAACCAAACCTACTTTCCAACTAAAAAGAAAAGATATAACTGCAATAATAAGAAAAATTATAGATAACGCGAAAAGTATAACACGGCTTATTCTGTTTTTTGCATTAGAAACCTGAACGTGCATTGCTGTTAAGTCCAATGCAGTGTTTTTTATGCTCATTGTTTTTTCAAGAGAAGATGCTTTTTATATTTTATGAGAAGTTTTAAAAACTAAATTTCTTCTCTCATACAATGGTTAAAGGTAAAGTTATTCAGTTTCGCAGAGGAAGGCACAAAATTCATGAAAAGCATTTTTTAATTGAAATTCCAAATGTTGCAACAAAAAAAGATGCGGAGAAATTTGTCGGCAAAAACGTGGAATGGATTTCTCCCGGAAAGTTAAAAAAAGTTATCAAAGGAAAAATCGCGGCGCCGCACGGGAATAAAGGTGTTGTTCGCGCGATTTTTGAGAAGGGCTTGCCTGGACAGGCGATAGCGACGGAGGTTGAGATAAATTAAAATGGGGCTTAGAAAGGCAGCGTCGTATTCAAAGAAGAAAGTTGTTCCTTATACGAGAATTAGCAAGAAGAAACAGAAGTCATTTATCAAGACAGTTCCGCAGCAGAAGATTGTTAAGTTTTCTATGGGAAATGAGCAGTTTTTTAGGGAAGGGAAACTGCCTTATGAGATTACAGTTATCACGACGGAGAAAGTTCAGATAAGAAACAATGCTCTTGAGGCGTGCAGACAGTATCTTAACAAGCAGTTTGACAAGGCAATTCCCAAAGAATATTATTTCAGGATAATTCCGTTTCCGCACCATATTCAGAGGGAGAACAAAATGCTTACCGGGGCAGGGGCGGACAGAATGCAGACAGGAATGCAATTGTCTTTCGGGAAAGCGACGAACAAGGCGGCAATTTTGAAAAGGAATGACAGGATTTTTTTCGTGGCTGTTGCAAACAAAAAAGCGGAACAGCTTGTAAGAAATCTGGTGAAAAAGGTTCACCCTAAACTCCCGTGCAAGATAAAAATTATTTCTGAAGTCAAAAAATAATTTTCAATGTGAAACAAACAGGATTATTTATTTGTCTGCTCGTTTCACTCGCAGATATTAATATAAATTATTAAATAAATAATTCTTTAGTCCATAAATCACTACCGGTTGATTTCTTTTAATTTGAATTGTCAATGATGAGCGAAGCGAGGGAAATTATTGATAACAAACTCGTGAACGAAGTGAGCGCGAGAAATTTTTAAGTAAAGTTTTGAGTATATAGAAATTTATAAATCCTGATTTTTATTTAAGATATGTTCTTTAGGAGTTTGCTGAACAGAGACGGAAACAGAGGAAATGATTCTTTAGAGCAGGGTAATTCAAGATATCCTTTGGGAGAACTAAGAAGACACGTTGAAAGGAGAATTGAAATTGTTTATGTTGATTCTTTTATTGAGTCAGAAAAAAGAAAAAGAGAGATTAGGAGAGAATTGAACACTCTTGTTTTCCCGCCTTTTAAGGATGGTTTTTATTTAGGTTCCATGAATGGAGGGATTCCTACTTTTGGTTTGGTTTATTTTAATCGCAAATATCCTGACGAATCAAGACAATACGTTTTGTCAATAGAGGATGAAAACGGAAAAGAAATTTACAGGAACCACATTTCTCAGGAAAGGGTAAGACAATTTAATCATAGTTTGGTAAGGAATTCTCATTTGCACCTTAATTGATTATACTACCAAGTAGTAACACTATGGAAAGATTTATAAAGTTGGAATTTGTGTGATTTTTATGGCTGAAGATAATCAAAAGGAGCTTACTCCTGAGGAAATGAGAGAAGAAATGAGAAAATCAAGAATGCAGGATTTAGAAAATGAATTCTATTTGGGTCTTGTTGGAGCTAATGCATTAAAAAGGAGCCCTGAATTATATGGAAAGATTGCAACTGAAATTGGTAATTCTTTATACTCTCAATTTATGACTGGCGATGATGCAGAAAAATTAAGGAAGAAGATGAGTAAGCAAGAAATGAGGGAGAGAGATGTTCTTGGAATTGCAGATATGCCTGAATCTCCTTCAAATTATGCGGTTATGAAATTTGGTATAAGTGCTGTTCATAATGCTGTTGCAGGATTGCCTCTTGGGAATCTTGAAAATATAGTTAGGAAAGTTGCACCAGAAGTTAAATTAGAAATTCCAGAGCAATTAAGATTATATTCCGGAAATGAAGAAAAATTAAGTGAGGAAATTAGGGCAGATGTTAACAAATATAAGAATTTGGTTCTTACTGCAGTAACAGAGAGTGCTGCATATAAGTTAATTGATGCGCATAGATATGACGGATTAAATGCTACAGCAGAAGAGCTTGGAAAGAAATATAATCCAAAAGAAAGAGTTCTTGAAGTGAGAGAATAATTATTTCTGACTTATAATTTCATTGACAAGTTTTGCCATTACCTGCAAAAATTCTTCTGCACGTTCTTGCCATTCATCTATTTCAACGCCTTTCAAGTCGTTTATTTCGCGATGGACAATTTTTTTGTGCAGCATTAACAAATCTCTGTACCAAAGAACGTATTTCATTTTCAGCATGTTTTTATTTACAAAATTTTCCTTCAAATCGAGAGCGATGTTTTCCGGAGAGGAAGGCATTATTCCAAGAGCAATCAAAGCGGCTTGCGCGGAATCAACCATTGCCCAATACAATCCTTCGACAGAACTCATTTCTGCTGTCTTGCTGTTTAAGATATGAATGGGTGCACGTTCAAGCAAACTGTGAACTGATTCAGGTGTTGCTTTTATTTTTCCCGCCAGAAGAAGATATTTCAACGGTTCAAAAAATCCGCCGAAGTCAATAAGTGATTCTCCGTCGCGAATTATGTTTATAACAACAGGATCTCCTCTTAACAAGTCCTCCCACCAGGTTGTCAGTTTTATCGTGTTTATGTGCAGGTCCTTTTTGTAAGGATTTTTTCTGACAAGTTTTTCAAGTTCTTCCCTGTACCATGCGATGAGTTCCTGATCCCATCTTATTGTTGCGTCGTCGATAATAATCATTATGTCTATGTCAGAACCGCGCGTGTTTTCCTGTTTTGCCGTCGAGCCAAAGAGGATAACTGATTTTATTATTTTATTGAACTGCTGATATGCTTTTGTTGCAAAGTCAAGTGCAATCTCGGGTTCTGTTCTTAACTGTAATGTCGGCGTGTCTCTTACACTTTCAACTTTTCTCTTTTTCTCTTTTTTTATTTTGTGGTGAATTGCAGGAGATTTTATTTTTTTGTGTTTTTTCACACGCACTTTTTTATGCTTGTGATGTCTTTGCTTTTTTTTAGAGCTTTTGCTTTTATGTCTCTTAGATTTTTCCAAACCTTTTTTCAATTTTGAAAGAAATTTGTCCTCTTTGTCCATTTACACCTCTTTATTATATATCTTACAACATATATTATGTATTTTTAGTTTTTAAATTTTGTTTATTTGTATCATTCGCTTTGCTCGTTCGGATTGATGATTAAAATTTTTTTGTTAATCTGTTCCCCGCCCACCCACCTCTCAAAAATAATTAATAAGAAAAGATTTCTTAGCGATGATATTAGAATCACAAACAATTTGTTTTGTTTTTGTAAATTAGGTTCGCTCCAAAGTCGCCCGTGATTATCTGGCTCGGTTCCAGACATTCGTCAAGGAATTTCGCTTAAAGAAATATTAATACATTAAATTTATCTGTGGAAAATTCGAGCAGAGCCGGATTTGGAATTGTATTAATAGTGAGCGGTAGCGACGGAAATTTTCATAAAATTTATTCCATCGGCGTTCCGCCCATTCTGCTTCCGCCTCTTTGCTGTCTTTGTCCGCCGAGTTCTGCCGGAAGATTTGAAAATCCTGCGCCGAATGTTTCGTAATTTATCGGAGGGAGCATGCCGCCGTAACCACCGAAGTAACCCTGTGTCAAGCCAACTGCCTGATTCCAATACGGTGCTGTTCCTGAATAAAACGGAGAGCCAAGTGCTTCAAATGTAGGCCCTATAGGAGATGTTTTTTGGAACTGCCACCAGTGCGCTGCCTCGACAATTTGTCTTACATCGTCAACTTTTCCGCCTTTTTTTCTAAGAGCATCCATTACTTCCTTGAAATCAACGTTTCCCATTCCCATCGGAAGTTCTACATTTTCCATTCCGAAATTATCTGAAAGATGGACATGCTTCAGGAACGGCGCAACTTTTTCCGCTTCTTTGATAATTTCCTCGCTTGTAAAACCAAACTGCCTCAACTGATTTATGTGCCCGACATCCCATGTGACGCCGATTAATTTTTCCGCTTGTTTTTTTGCATCTGATGCAGACATGCCTTTTTCTGTAGCTTTCATGATAAACTGTTTTCTTGAGCCCTCAACCATTTTTTTTACATCTTCTGCTCTTGAGAGTCCGAAGCCGGCAGGAGGATTTTCAATGCTGATTATCGGTGATTTGTCCTTGAATTTATCATAAGCGGCGAATGCTGCGTTTCCGAAACTTTGCGCTGATTTTTCAAGAGCGAATGTTTCAGCCGGCTTGTAAATTTCAGGGTTAAGAGGACGTAAATCCTCCATAAGTTTTTGCATAGCAAATGAGGATTGATTTCTATTATGCGCTTCACCTAACCTTTTTCCAAATTCCTTAGATATTTTCTTCAAACCTTCTCTTTTTTCTTCTGTTCCATATTTATATGCGCGATTAAAGAGTGTTTGAAGATGGGAATACATATCTTTTATTTGTTCCTCGGCATTTTCGTATCTTGATTTTATTTGCATGTCTTCTGGAGTCAACACAATTCCTTTTTTTTCTTTCAATGCTATTTGGCTAATTATCGGTTCTGTTTCTCTCAGAATTTTGTCTGCATGTTCTTTTGGAATAATCATTTGCTGCAATGCATTTTCCCATTCAGTATTGTTCATTTCTTCAAGTTGTTTATAGACATCTCTTATTTCCCCTTTTCCTAAATTTCTTCCAGCATAAAATTTTACATCTCTTTTTGCAAGATTCATCTGTCCTGTTTCCTGATTTACAATCGGCATTTGGTCGATAACTTCAATTTCCTTTCCGTTTGCGTCTTTTTCTTTTCTGTAAACAGCTCCGGGAAGGCGGTTTGACGTGTGGAAAGTTACAGGAATATTTCCGTTTGGATTAATTTCATGGCTTTTCTCGACGGTGTAGAGAATTTTTCTTTCCGAGACCTCACGGTTTGATTCTGTAAAACCTCTGTCTGTGACGCCTGACGCGTCGATTAAAGGACCGTGAACAGTTACATCAACGCCTGTTAATTGTGAAAGCCGCTTTACTTCTTCCAACTCTTGTTTCGGAACCGCTTCCAAATTTTCAGGAGAAATGAGAGAAAGTTCAATAACTTTTTGTCCTGGTGTTAATTTGTCAGAGACCTCTTTCAAGATACTTGCTGTTCTTGCATCTGTTGAAACACCAATTTTATTTATAGGAGTTCGGTATCCTGTGAACAGATTTCCGTAGTCGGATTTCAAACTTGAATATCCTCCCTGATAAATATCTGAAATTGTGTAATCGCCCATTTTATTTCCTTATGTTTTCTATTGTGTCTATTGTATCTGCTAATAACGACATTAATATTCCGAATGCACTAATTGACAGTCCAATAATATCCAGAGCATTTATTTTTATTAATATTAATGCGAAATATATGAATATTAAAATATTTATTCCCTGCGACATTACTGATAATGCTTTTCCAATCATTTTTCATTTTAAAATTGCCCGAATTATCCCCCAAATTAATAGTCCAATAGCTATAAATCCTCCTATCCAAATTATAATTTTTATGGTTTGAAGTAAGTCATTTCTTTTCATTTTATTCTTAATTATTATGAAAACTTTATTTATTAATTTATTTGTAGTCGGTATGAGTCAAATATTTTTCCCTGTTTTCTTCTGCTTTCTCCCTTTCAGTTTCAATCATGTTTTTTCCTTCCATCATAACTCTGCTTGAATTATTTGGATTTGTTTCTATGTCTCCCATGCCGACTGTCCTCCGCGTTTCTTTCATTTCAGGAGTTTGATGAATCATTTCTTTGTAATTTACAGAGGTTTCTGTATACTGGAATTTATTTTGGGTTCCTCCTGTATTTGCAGGCGTGAGGGTTGCATAGTCGGATTTTCCTACTGTTTTATAATCAATTTTTCCTTTTTCTTCCTCATCTTCAGTTCTTCCTCGTGAAATAAATCCGGGAGTTCCTTCTCTTGCAATTTGTTCAAGAACCGGAGCTGAGATTTTTCCCTGCTTGAATGTTTCAACAAATGCTTCTGGCTCTTCCGAAGTTTTTTTCTGAACAGGTTTCTTTTCTTTTTTCTCCTCTTTTACTTCCTTTGCTTTTTTATCTGCATTTTTCTCAAAAATCTTTTTCTTTTTTTTCACGTCTTTTATTTTTTTAGCCATGTTTTACAGAATATAGAGAAATATATAAATATTCTTAAATCAGATTAACCGCCGTAGTTTGGCATGTGGTGGAGTTTCTTGTATATATCAAACAAATTAAAGACATTGTCTATTGCGGCTTTTTTTGCAGCAATTCTGAGCTGTGTTTTTTCAACCCAGTTATCAGGACGTATCGATTTTTTTTCTGTTTTTGTTTCTTTTTTGGGCTGGTTTTTATTATTATAAAATCCGAGTAATGCAAGAAAAGGGTTTGAGCCATCTGTTGAGATTTCTTTTTCCTCTTCTTTTGTTTTTTCTTCGAGAAAGAAATTAATTTCTTCCTGGAGTTGATTCAAACTTTCTGTTGTCGCGCCCTCAATTAATTTTAGAACATCTTCCTGGTCTGATTTCTCAAGTTCTTCATTTATTTTTTTTATTTCATCTTCATTCAGTGAATATGCGCTGAAATATACATCTGCTCTTCCTCCGAAGACATAATGCGACTGCTGTCCGCCAATTCTTTGGGGAATCCCTCTAAACTTAAAATCAACAAGTGCACAGCCGTAATATTTTCTTTTTATTGTTTTTAGGAACGCATCATTCGTGAATTCTTCAGGAAGATTGCCTGCTACTGCAAGTTTTTTGGGGTCAATAGGCGATTTTCCGAACAATGCAAGTTCAAGAAGAATTGAATTGAAAACTTTTACAAGTGCAGGTTCTCTTCCAGGTTCTGTGGATTCAAGTTTTTGCGCAGCCGCTAAATATGGTTTTGCCCATCGCGCGTAAAGTTTCAGCGAGTTAACCTGACTTCTGAGATAAGTTTTTTCAAGTTCATATCTTTTTTTTAATTCCATTTCTGACTGGGAAAGCCAAATATTGAATTCTTTTATTCTTGCAGAAAGAATTCTTTTTACCCTTTCATTCAAGTCAATTTCTTTTCCGTTCGGCCATCTTAAAGATTCGTCTCTCGCGATTAAGAACGCGTCTATTAATGTTTGATATGCTCCAACCTGCTGGACTGCCATTGCTTTTATGCTTGAGTTTCCCTTGTTTATATCAACTTTGTCCATCCAAATTTGCTTTAATGCGAGACGTGCTGCCTCTGATTTTTCTTTATCTTTTGTTTTCAAGTCATTGTAATACTGCAGACGTATTCTGAATTCTTTCAGGTCGTAAATTATATTCAAAACGCTTCGCAGAACTGTGTTTACATCTCCGAGAATTTTTACACCTTGCTGCTGCATGACGGTTGCTCTTTGCCCGAGCTCTCCGAAATGCCCTGAGCCGGGAGAAGATGAGAAGTTGTCAATCAGTTTTTCAGTTTGCAAACCGCGGAGGTTCATTAAATCAAGAATGAAAAAATAAACCGGTTCGAGAGTTTCCGACGTGGAATCATAGACAAGCCAGTGTTCCAGAACTGGTTTTGGCTTTACTTCTTCGGCAGGGATTTTTTCAGGAGAACCATATTTTTTCAGCAGTTCTTTTCCGTTTTCGGCGTAAAGCCACGGATTTATTTTTCCAATAATTTGCTTGATTGTTGCAACCATGTTATGAACAAGAAGATTTGCTTAAAAAATGTTTCGAGGAACATTTTTATTATTTAAAGGAGAGATTGTCATTAATAATCTTAATTTAATCCGAGCGAAGCGAGATAATTTTAAAGAATTATGATTTGCACAATTCTTATAAATGACGCGTTCTTTTATTTTTTATGGGGCTGTTTGGTTTTGGGAGAAAAGGAAATGATGTTGTTGATTTATCTGAGAGATACAGAAGACAGCAGGAGAAACTTGCTGAAATAAAAAACGAACAAACCAAAAAATTTTCAGAGAAAACACAAACCGGCGGAATGTTCAGCATGTTCGACGGGAATCAGGGCTTTAACAATTCTCCCCAGACAGAAGCTGAGAATATTCCTGACAGCATAGAAGAGAGAAGAAGGAAACTTGCGAAACGGCTTTCTGACATGACGAACAAACTTGAAGAACTTTCTACGCAAATTTATCATTTGCAGCAAAGAATTGAAGTTATTGAACAAAGGATGAGAGTTAATGATTTCAAAAATTGAATAAATTTATTAAGTTAAATCTTTTATTTCTTTCATGAAAAAACTTGAGAGGAAAGCGCTTGCTTACGCGCTGAAAAATGCGATTGCTTACAAAGGCAAGGCACAAAAAGGAGCTGTTATTTCTGCGTTGTTTCACGAGGGCTTGAAAAAAGATGATATCAAGAAACACATGAAGGAAATTTCGAAAATTGTTTCAGAAGTTAATTCTCTTTCCTTGATTGAGCAGGAAAAAGAATTTGAGAAATTTGAAGATGAAGTCAGCGAAAGAAAAGGGCGAGAGGGTTTGGAAGAATTGCCGGGAGTTAAAGGAAAAAAAGGCAAAGTAATTATGCGCTTTGCGCCGAGTGCTTCAGGACCTTTTCATATCGGGCATGCATTGACTGCTTCACTTTCTTTTTTGTATGTAAAAAAATACGGCGGAAAATTTTATGTAAGAATTGAAGACACGAATCCAGACAATGTTTTTTCCGAGGCATACAAAATGATAAAAGATGAATCAAAATGGCTCTTTGATAATTCTGCGGAGATTTTAATTCAGTCAGACAGGATGGGAATTTATTATGATTATGCTGAAAAGTTAATAAGAAAAAATGCGGCTTATGTTTGCACATGCTCCCGTGAGGAATTTGAGGACTGCGTTGAGGAAATGAAAAATTGTCCATGCAGAAAAATTAATTTGAAGGAAAATCTTGAAAGATGGAAAAAAATGCTTTCTTTTTCCGAGAGTGGCTTCAAAAAAGGAACTGCTGTTCTTAGGTTCAAGTCAGGAATGAAAAATAAAAATCCCGCGTTCAGGGACTTTCCTCTTGCGAGAATAAATGAAACAGAACATCCAAGGCAAAAAAATAAATATCGGGTTTGGCCACTGATGAACTTAGCGGTTTCAGTTGATGATATTGAAACAAAAATAACACATATAATTCGCGCGAAGGATCATATTGACAATGCAAAAAGGCAGGAAATGATTTTTAAAGTTCTTGGCAAGAAATCTCCATGGGCTGGTTTTTTAGGGAGAATTCATTTTAAAGATATGGAATTGTCGACGACAGAATTCAGGAAAGGGATAGAAAGCGGAAAGTTTTCCGGATGGGCGGACAAAAAACTGCCGACGATTGCTTCATTAATTAAACAAGGTTACAAACCGGAAGCGTTTTGGAAACTTGCAGAGCAAATCGGGCTGTCGGAAAATGACAAGGTAATTAACAGAAAAGAATTTTTCACGTTGCTCGATAATTTTAACAAATAAATTTGAAGGGAATATCATAAGATTTTTAAATGAATTTTTATAAGAGATTTTATGAGAAAACTAACTAGAAATATTTTGTTAGCATCAGGATTTTTGGGCGGTATTTTAACAGGAAATCTTATTCCGAAATTAGATATTGATTACAGAAAAATTATTGATACTACCACACCAGTATTTTATTATGATGCTAGTGCAGAAAGATTTATAGGAAAAATGGAAAATTCGGTTATATCTAATTATTCGTGGGATGTTTTTTTCAACCGCTACAGAAGATTTAGTTTGACATTTAGAAAAATTGAAAAGCAAATAGGCGACGAACAATATTCTGGTTTTGTTGATTCAAATGGTAATCTTAGAAGTTTAACAGGCAGGGTTATTGCTGGGTTTGAAAACAGTCACGATGTTTCAAGATATTTAATTCCCAAGTAGAACAAAAATCTTTATAAACCTGCTTTTTCTATTACATTCATTAAAAGAGGAAAAATGGAAAAAAACAAACGAGGACTCTCGGCAATTGTGATAACTTTGATACTTGTTTTGTTGGGAATTGTTGCCGTCGGTGTTGTTTGGGTTGTGATTAATAATATTGTTCAGAGCAGTTCAGGGCAGGTTAGCACTGGCGCTAAATGTCTTGAAATCAGCGTTACTGCAACAAGTGTTGTTGCAGGTGCTGCAGGAGAATATGATGTTACATTGAGAAGAAGTGCTACAGGTGGGGATATCGGTGGAGTGAAAATGGTGCTCTTTGGGGATACAGGAAATTCTGACGTTGTAGAATTTGGAGAGGCACTTGAGCCACTTGCTACAAAAACACAGACAATAACCTTTGGAGATGTTGGAACTGCAAATAAGATTGAAGTAACACCATATCTTACAGCAAATGATGGTTCTGCAGCATGCACAACTGCAACACTTGAATTTTAAAATAGTTAAATTTTTAAATTGATTTTCTGTTTGGTTTTTATGATAAACGCTAAGAGTTATCGGCATAATTAAGAACGATTTTCTTAGTTATTACTTTCTTTGCACAATTTTTAATAAGAATATTTTTATACTATTCCCGACTGAATTAAATATCAGGCCTGACCCGAATTTAGAGGGAAAGTTTGATAAAGAAAACCGATTAGGTTGCCTTTATGGTGGATGTAGTTTAGTGGCAGAACGCATGGTTGTGGACTACGAACCAGACAAAATCCGTGTGGCGGGAGTTCGATTCTCCCCATTCACCCTCAATCTTTTTAGAAGAGATTGGACAAAACCCGGCCAAAACAAGAAAAAGAAAATGACTCTTTATTTTATGACAGGAAATCATGAGAAGTTCAATGAGGCAAAACTATTAATTCCTGAGATTGAGATGCTGGCTTTGGATTTGCCTGAGATACAGGGAATGAACACGAGGGAAATAATTGAAAATAAATTATTGGAAGCGGCGAAAGTCAGGAAAGGCGTGGAATTATTTTGTGAGGACACTTCTTTGGGAATTAATTGCCTTAATGGTTTTCCTGGGCCTTTGATTAAATGGTTTTTGCAAACAATCGGGAATCGGGGGATTTATGAGCTGGTTTCAAGATATGAAGATAATTCTGCATATGCGAGATGTGTGATAGGTTATCTTGACAAAAAAGGCGCGATGTATTTTTTTGAAGGAGAAGTGCAGGGAAGAATAGTTCAGCCGAGAGGGGAATCAAGTTTTGGCTGGGATCCTATTTTTCAGCCGAGTGGTTATGACATGACTTTTGCAGAAATGGGCATAGGAGAAAAAAATAAAATAAGCCACAGGATTATAGCTTTAAATAAACTAAAAGATTATTTGGAGAAAGGAAGATGAAAATATTATTTGTATGCAAGTATAATAGATTTAGAAGCCAAATAGCAGAACAATTCTTCAGGAAATATAGTAAAAATAAAAACCTTGAGGTTAGCAGCGCCGGATTATTAGAAGGAAGATACCCTCTTGATAAAAAGGAAACGGATATTGTTAAAAAATTTGGAATTAAAATTAATAAAAAACCAGAGACGATAAGTGTGGATAAATTAATGAAGACAGATTTGGTGATAATTGTTGCTAATGATGTCCCAAAGAGCACATTTAATTGCGAGGGAAGATATATCCAGAAAATCATTGTTTGGAAAATTCCTGACAATTTCACAGAAGACAAAAAGAGAATAGAAGAGATTATTAAGTTAATAGAATTAAAAGTAAAAAAATTGGTTAAAAATCTGGAGGATGAAAAATGACAGAAACAGTAAAAGGTTTTCGTGATTTTACAGGCGAAGAAGCAGAGAAAAAATCAGAGATAAAAGGAATTATAAAAAATGTTTTTGAAAAATACGGATTTGAATATGCTGAGACGCCTTTGATTGAACGCGAGGAATTTGTCAAATCCGGAAATGAAAATGACGAAGCGATTTCAGATATTTTTAAGTTGAAAGACAAGGGAAAAAGGAATTTGGCTTTGCGTTATGAATTTACTTTTCAGTTGAAACGCCTGATGAAAAACAAAAAACTTCCTTACAAGAGATATCAGGTTGGCGAGGTTTTCCGTGATGAGCCGGTAAGTTCAAATCGATTGCGACAGTTTACGCAATGCGACGCTGATGTAATAAATTCAACTATAAAAGATGAAGCAGAAATTCTTGCAATGGCGAATGAAATTTTAAAAAAACTTGGAATTGAGCCGATTATTTTGGTTAATAACAGAAAACTTCTGAATGAAATTCTTGATGATTTGAAAATAAAGAAAAACAAGGAACAAGTTTTGCGGGAAATAGACAAATTTGATAAAATTTCTGAAAAAGAACTGAAAGCAAACCTGAAAAAACTGAAAGCAGAAAAGATTCTTGATGCGTTGAAACAAAAAGAAGATTATTTCAACAAGTTTGAAAGTTACAGAGAAATTATTTCGTTGAGGGATTATTGCAGGACTTATGGGATTAAGGTTTTGTTTTCGCCTACGGTTGTGCGTGGACTGAGCTATTACAATGAAAATGTTTTTGAAATAAAAGCCAAAGGAATCAGGGAAACAATTGTTGCAGGCGGAAGTTATGTTTTTGACGGAATTCAATGCACAGGAATTTCCTTGGGTTTGGAACGACTTTTGGTTTTGGCGAAAATAAAAATTGAAAATGAAAAATATCTTGTTGTTTCTCTTGGCGAGGACAAAAAAGCAATTGCTCTTGCGCAGAAACTTCGCGGTTTGGGAAAAATTGTTTCAATTTATTATGGGAAGCCGACAAAAGCATTGGAATATGCAAATGCTTACAAAATCGGAAAAGTAATTTTTGTCGGCGAGAAAGAAATAAAATCCGGAAAGTTTAAAGTTAAGGATATGAAATCAGGAAAGGAAAGTTTGTTGAGGGTTTAGATGAAATGTGAAATTATATTTACAAGTCATGCTAAAAAGAGGATGTTGGAAAGAGGAATTAAACTAAATAACTGTTATAGACAGACAATGAAAATAACATTTGATAAAGAAGCTGATGCCTCATATGTTTATTTTAAAGATATTTCTGAAAGCGAAGTTGCAAAAACTATTTCTCTAAATGATTCTATAAATATCGACTTAGACAAAGATGGGAAAACTTTGGGAATCGAAATTTTAGATGCCAGCAAAAATTTGCCTCATAATTTTATGAAATCTGCAGAAATTATTGGCTAAGAACTGTGTTAAATTTGATTATTCGAAAAGATATGGTGGCAAATTTTGTTCCTGCAATTGTCTTTCTTGTTCTTGTTGAGTGAAATAATTTTCTATATGGCTTCTCATTAAATTACATATCTCTTTTACTTTAGGATTTCCTGGAGAACTAACTTTTTTAATACCATTAAATAACTCTGGAAACACACCTGGATTATCGCCATAAAATTCAAAGTATATTGGCCCCCACGGACGGGTTAGCATGGTTAAACTTCTTCTAATTGTTCTGCTTTCTGCTTGTGAGCCAGAGAAACTCGTATATGTCACAGAATGAGAACTTAGTTGAAAATATTTTACTCCTTCCATTCTTTGGTTTAGGTATTTTAATAAATCTATTGCAGTTCCATCTGTTATTTCTTTTGGAAATTGAATATCAATTCTTTCATTTAATTCATTTAAACTTTCTAGTTCCATTTTCTTGTTATTATAATTAAATATATAAGTATTATTGTTATAAAGTAGTTATTTGGGCTCATAGTTTAATGGCAGAATTTATCGTTCGCAGGCAGAAAAACCATATTTGCGCGTTGCGCGCAATCGGAAAACGATAAGATTCGAGTTCGATTCTCGATGAGTCCATAAACTTTAAAAATAGTTATTTTCTTTGCAGGAAATGAGAAATTACAATACAATTAATTATAAAGGGAAGGAATGGAGATATGTTTATTTAGATCCTGATCCATCGATTGATGAAAGAGTTGTTGATGGTGTTATGTGGAATGTAGTGGACATGCACAAAAGAGATTTAGAAATAAAAAGTGTTAATACAGAACTTTATGAAGCAAGAATTGAGATGCATAATCGTGCTGCAATGGGAACGTTTGTTGGAAAAGTGTTTAAGGCAGAATTAGAGTCATTAACAGGAAAATCTAAATTAGGAATACTTCTTTTAGATACACTTTCAGAAATGCGAGAGGCCCCTGTTTTGAATTAATTTTCACTCAACCTCCAATTCCATTCTCCAGTAATGGTTTTCTCCGTGGATTTTTTTGCTTTTTACTTGCAATCCACGATTGAACATTGGGCAGTTTAGGACGAATGTTTCAAATTCTCCGCCTTCGCCCGCAGGATGAATTTTGTATTTTTCATTTAATATTTTAACTTCTTCTATAAATTTTTTATCAATTATTCTTCCTAACCATGTTTTGTCAAGAGGATATGCTGAGACGCCTATAACAATTATTTTGAATTTGTTTTCAAGCAGTTCATTAAGATATTCAAATTCATTTTTGTGCCAAAGCGGATTTACACACTGCAAATTTAAATCGTCGCAGATTTTTTGTATTCGCGATGCCTGATAATCACTATGCAACGCGCCTGTGATAATTCCCTCAATCTTGTATTTTTCTTTTGCTTTTTTTATAATATTCTCTAAATCAATTAATTCTTTTTCTTTCTCGCCTTTTGTTTTTCCTACGAGAAGAGGAATTCCCATCACTTCTGATTGTTTTTTTGTTTTTGAAATTGAAGGAGTGTGAAACATGTAGCTGTCTTTGTTTTCAGAGATTACAGAAATCAGACAAACAATTTCGTTTCCTGCTTTTTTTGCGAGGTAAGTTGCAAAAGTGGAATCCTTTCCGCCTGAAAAAAGTGTTGCGAGTTTCATGTTTTATGAAGTTGTGATTTATTATATAAATGTTTTTAAATGGAAATTAATTAAAAAATATAATGGATAGAATAATAGAACTTGAATTAAGTATCGCATCACATTCAGAAGCAATAAGAAATTATATTAACGAAATACATGGAAAATATGAATCCCTAAGACGAAGTAAAGTATTAGAAGAAGATAGACAAAACGTAGTTGAATATCAACCCACAGATTAATCCCCTTTTTCTTCCTCAACTTTTAAATCCTCAAAAGGACTGTTGTGCTTGAGATAAGTATTTTTCATCCAGATATGAATGTCACCGAAATGCTCGTCCTGGTGAAGCCAGATTTTTTTCTGGTTTTCAAGATGCAGCAAAGTTATGAAATAAGTTATTTTGTCTTCGCTGTTTTCAGGAATGATTTCCGCGAATTTTATGCTTGTTTTTTCTCCATTTAAATGCCCGTATAATAAATTGTATATTTCTTTAATCTTGTCTTTTATTCCAGAGTTTTTTTTCGGCAGTGAGAATGATGCGTCCCTTATTGTGTTTGACTGAATTATTTCTTTTCTTATTCTTCTGTTTTCTGTTATGATTGCTTTGTTAAGTGATTCGACAAGTTCCCT
The DNA here is from genome assembly GCA_043810865.1 of archaeon. Taxonomy (GTDB): domain Archaea; phylum Nanobdellota; class Nanobdellia; order Pacearchaeales; family GW2011-AR1; genus JBBSYQ01. The sequence continues at coordinate 77,709 of JBDRNS010000005.1, forward strand.
TATGCTGACTTTTTTGAATCTTGGTATAGGGCTTTTTGGAATTAGTTCAGGAATTTCCTCATCAAGTTCAATTCTTTCAATTATTTGTTTTTCTCTGTCTCTTTTTCCAAACAATATTTCGTCTATGCTTTTTATGTATTTGTTCAGAAGAATTTCTGATTTTATTCTTAGCAATAATGCAGCTGCAAGAAGCACTTTGCTTGATATGAAATAGTTTTCTTCCTCGAACTGGTTTATTTTTTCAAGATATTTATTTGCAAGAACATTTATATCAATGTCCCATGGATCCAGTTGTTCAGTATTAATTAAATCGTAGATTATTTCCTGCCAGCCGATTTCCCTGCTGAATAAGATGTCATGCACTTTTTCCTGCTTAAGATTAACAGATTCGGGGAGATTTTTGTTTTGTTCACTATCTTTTTCCATTATTAAATTAAGAAAATGTATTTTATAAACATGCGTAGTGCCTAATAATTATCTTGTAGTGTTTATCAAAATCACTACTATAAGTGAATTACCTCTCGTCATTCTTTAAGAGTAACAAAACCGAAAGGTTTAAATAGAAGCTCCACTCATATTTTATATCACCTCTTTTTCCCCAGGAGAGCATTCAGGTCTACTCTTTTGACGGACTTGAAAACTCTCCCAGGGTTATGATTATAAAATTTATTAAAAAGTCGTGGAGCAAGTTAGTTTTGTTTTTGGAATTAGCTCCCACGCGTTATATTTTTGGATTATTGAATACTTTATTTATTTTATCAACAACTGATAAAAAGAAATCCTTATCTTTTTGATGAGTCAGAAGATTGACTATTTCTTCTTTCCTGCACCATCTTGCTTCAGGATTCATAGGGTCAACAGGACTGAGTTTTGACTGTTCTGTTTGGAACAAGAACATAAATATTTTTTTCAATTCGGAAAAATCATCTTTTTTGTCAAGGGCTATTTTGTATCTTTCATAACTGCCAAGTTCTTCCAGAAGTTCAAGATTATTTACTCCGGATTCTTCGTAAATTTCTCTTTTTGCCGCTTCGAGGGCGCTTTCTCCTTTATCAATATGCCCTTTGGGTAATGACCATGATTTTCTGTTTTGGTTTACTATTAAAAATAATCCTTCTTTGTTCACAACCACACCTCCTGCACTTTGTGTCTTTTTGATATTTGATTTCATTTAAAGCAGAAATTTATTTTTTACTTTCGAACTCAGAGTAATGACATTTGCCGCAGTAAGCTCTTCCTTTTGAAACCATGAGAAAAACTCCCGGGCCGCATCTGGGACAAAACTTTTCTCTTGTTACCTTGCCGTTATCAATTTTGTATTTAGTATACTTCTTACTTGTCGGCTTGTTCTTGTGCGGTTTTTTCCCTTTCTTTACTGATTTCTTTTTCTTGCCCATTTATTTTGCAGGTTTCTCTGATTTAGTTTTTTTATTTTTATTTTCTATTTTGTTTTTGTCTTCTTCTGAGTTGTAAACAAAAGCATTAATTATAAAGTTGTTTGAGCCGAATTTTCCGTTTATTTTTTTCATTTCCACATTTCCGGCAGGCAGAGAGAATTTGTCTGAAATTAATTTCTTTATCTCTTCTGTTTTCGGCGTTATTTTTGTTTCAATTTCAAGTGATATCTCTTTTCTGTTGAAGAGCTTGTTTTCAAATTCATTCAGAACTCTTACATTTTCCATTTTATTTTGCTTTGATTGCGTAATTCCCTTTCTCTTTGAGATTTAATTTTTTTGCAATTTCTGATTTTTCAGGGTTTAGAATTACTGTTCTTCCCTTGAATGAATCGGTTGATTCCTTGGAATTACAGGCAGGACATTTTTCCCCCTCGAAAATTCTGCTGCATTCCCTGCATGCTTTTGATTTCATTTTATTTTTTCTTTCCTCCTTTTGCTTTTCCTGACTTTCCTGTTTCTTTAGATTCTGCTTTCAATGCTTTTTTGGTTTCTTTTTCTTTTTTCATTTGCTCTTCCTTAATCCATTCAATTTTTCCAAGTCCCGGCTGTCTCATTGTAAGTCCAATTTTTGGAGCATCTCCTTTATGGCTTATTGCGACAATTCTCGCGATGCACAAGTCGCCTGTTTTAAGGGCTTTTTTTGTGTTTTTTCCAAGCAGAGAATTTGTCTTGCTGAAACTTACAAAGTCGTTCATTGTTTGGCTTATGTGAATCATTCCCCTCATTGCTCCCATATCAAAGAATGCGCCGAAGCTTGTTATCTCCGAGATTATTCCGTAAGCGAGTTCCTGTATCTCCGGCTTCCATGTTACAAGAGTAAATTTTGAACTGTAATATGCCGCGCCGTCTCCCGGAATTATCACGCCTTCACCGACGCTGACAACTTCAACCACTGAAATTACTTTTCCTATTTCTTTGTCATAATGGTCTTTGTAGATTTCTCTAAGCTGCTGGTCGACAGCTTTCTCGGTTGGCAGTCCGAACAGCTTCGGTTCAACTCTTACATAGTCCTCAACTTCAGTTAAATAGAACATGAAAATTATAACGAAGATTGGTTTTTAAAGATTTCCTGCTCGTAAACTCGCAGATATTATCTGGTTCCGAATTCTGCTCCGCTTGAATTCTCCGCTGAAAAGTTTTAATGCATTAATTTTTTTCTTTAGCGAGATTTCTGACTAAATCAGAGTGAAGTATATTAATAAGCGAGCGATAGCGAGTGTATTTTTATTAAACAATCTCCAGTTTTTTCTTTCCTCTTAGAATCATCTTGTGATTTTTAATTCGGGTTTTTATTTCTCTGTCAAGAGTTGCAATAATGATTTCAGGATTTTTATTCGCAAAATTTATGATTGCTTTGTCTGTGTTTCTTCCTTTTAATTCAATTTTTTGGAATTTGTTTGCCTTTAAGATGTTCAGCGCGGATTCTTTTTTCAGCCCTTTAATTTCTTTTATTACTTTATCAGGAATTAAAATTTTCATTCCGTGCATTTCCAATTCATCAAAGAAATCTATTTTTTGCTTTATGCAGGAGAGGATGAAGCTTGTATCCAAAAGTATTTTTTTCATTTTACTTCAAGGAAAATGTTATATAAAAAGTTAACATTTATTAAGTTAATTTAATTACTTTTTTTATGGCTGGGGAAAAACAAAGAGCCGGAAAAAGGAGAATTTCTGTCAAAAAAATGAACGGCGAGACAGAAATTTATAATCCTGAAAAGCTGAGGAAATCTCTGGTGCGTGTCGGTGCTGATGATGAGACAATTAACAGAATTCTTGAAAAAGTTGACAGAATTTTGCATGATGGAATAGAAACAAAAAAGCTTTTTGATTTTGTTCATAAAGAATTAAACAAAACGCGTCCTGCTGCAGGATTAAAATATAATTTGAAAAGTGCAATGGTGAGAATGAGAATTCATGGGGGTTTTGTCTTTGAGAAATTTGCAGGAAGAGTTCTTGAAAAGCAAGGGTATAAGATTCAAATGAATCCTGTAATTCAGGGAGAATATGTAACCCATGAAATTGATGTTTTTGCTCAGAAAGGTAGTGAGAAATTAATGGTTGAAGTCAAACACCATATGGATTCCGGAGAGAGAGTTCCGATACAGACGGCTTTGTATGTTTATGCGCGTTTTTTGGAAGTAAAAAAGAAATTTACAAAACCCATGTTAATTACAAATGCGAAATTTTCCGAACAGGTTGTTTATTATTCAAAAGGTGTTGGCATTCGGTTAATGGGGTGGAAATATCCTTATCAGGACAGTTTGGAAGACAATATCGCGAGATACAATCTTTATCCGATAACTATTCTGGAAATGCCTGAAAATGAGATAAGGAAATATCTTGAAAAAAATATTCTGACAATTCAGGAACTCAGGGAGCAAAAAGGAATTTCTGAAGATATCAGGAGAAAAATTGATGCTGTTTTGAGGAATGAAGGGGAGAAGTAATGGCTCGCACTTTGTGCTCGTTTTATTTGCGTTCGCTTCGCTCACGATAGAGATAAATTAAATGTTAACAAAAAGGATTTTTGAGCAGGACTATTAGGAGTTGCAAAATAAATCAATTTTTTCTTTTATGATTATTCATCTTTTTAAGAAAAATTTAATGTATTAGAATCTTTTTCGCGGAGAATTCAAGCGAAGTTTGGCGTAGAGTATATTAATTAGCGAGCCGAAGGCGAGCGTATTGTTAACAGACAAACTTAAAAATCACTGACTTCTTTATTTATTTGGGGTGCGTAGTACACTGGTAGTATGGCTGCCTCCAGCGCAAATCGGAGATTTCCACTCTCCGCAAAATTTGCAGAGAGAGCAGCAGAAGGGAGTTCGATTCTCTCCGCGCCCATCTTTCTTACTATGAAGTAATAACAATAAAAGGATTTATAAAGAAGGGTATCTTTGGTTTGATATGGATAAAGACAATCTGAAGAAGTTAAATAAGAAAGAACTAATTAAAGTAATTGACTCATACAAAGAGAGGTTGGCTGTTGCAGAAGAATACATGAAAGTTATGACTTTGGAACCTAAGCAAAGTTTTTAATTAAAGTTATCTGTTTTTGTTATAAAAGATATGATAACTCTAAAGTGCGGATGCAAAGTTGATGAAAGAGGAAAATTTATTCTTGGCGAGAGATGCAAAAACTGCAAGGAATGCAATGCGATGAAAGAACTGCATCCGTTTGGAGAAAAAAGATTTAAGGATTTGCATTAATTTCTTCACTCTAAAAATAAAACACTTATTTTTAAACTAGTGAAAAGAAAATATTTTTAAAAATTTTAAAGAGGTGCAAATGTCAATTGACGGAAGACATTATGTCTGCAAAAAACACAAGAAACATAAATATTACAGCAGATTGAAAATGACGTGGCTTTGTCTTGAATGCGAGTTTGAGGAAGTTGAGTATAGAAATTAATTTCCCGGATAGTAAATATCTGTTCCATCAGATGATTTTATGCCAACAAGTTCAACTCCTGTTCTTCCATCTTTTGCAATTTCTAATTGCCCGACGATTCTTCCCTCTAAACCATAATTTTTGATATAGTCGAGAGTTCTTTCAGGAAATTGTGTTGTGACAAATCCCTCATTTCCCATAGGCCATTTTGCACGAGCAATTTCGGGGAGAATATGTCCTCTTTCTACAAAAATATTTTCTCTCCAATCAGCAGGAAACAAGTTTTCTAATCTTGCAAAAATTCCGTATTTTGCTAAGGGTCTTGCAAGTTTTCCGTTAAATGCACCACCGCTCATGTGATAAAAACTTGTTGCTAAATTATTTTCTCTTAATTTTCTGAATAAAAGATAAAACATTGTGGATGGCTCCTGAAGAAATTCCAAAAATTCTCTTCCAGTATCTGTTGTATGCCATTCCAATCCCAACCATTCAATCATAATTCTTCTTTTATCAGTTATTCCGTTAGACCTTGGGTTTGGTTTTCCCCTTATTGTAATAAGATATTCTCCTGCAGATGGTTTTGGAGGATTTCTAAGTGTTGATTCATCAATAGTGCTTACCGCAGAGCCACTTATATTTATTGTTTTAATTCCTTTTTTATAACTTCTGATTCTTTCCCTAACATCTTCACATTGAACTATGTAGTCAATATCAAGAGCATGTCCTAAAATTTTGGCTTCTTCTTCGATTGCAAATTTAAAAGAAGAATCTTCAAGATTAATTCCTCTTGTTTCCACAACATCAGAAACAACTCTTACAATTGCCCCTAATTTTGCTTTATCATCTGTTTTCATTACCAGGGAATCTCTTAATGGCAAATATAGATTTCCGCTCCTTTCTGCGAATTCTGGTTTTGTTCCCGTACCATCAGAACCAACATAAACTGCATTTCCATCAGGATCAAAAATAGCATAATTGGTTTTTCCATTGGTGAAAATTCCTGTTTTATTTATGAGTTTAAATGCCCCAAGTGTTTTATCTTCTTCACATAAATCCTGGGCTGTCCAGTTTAAGGGTATTATGCTTATCATCGTGCCTGATAGGTTTGCAGGAACTGTCACACGATTTCCTAAACCAGCTAGTTCCCCATTTAATATTGCGAGTCCAAAGTGATTCGCCCTTTCGACAAGGGAATTTCCTATATTTTTGACGAGTTCAGGATTAATTTCGCTGGCGTCTATAACGTTAGCAAATCCTACAGGGGTTGCACCTATATCTTCCGAGGCACTTACAAGACGGTCAACCAAAGAACTTGCATATTTTCTTACATCATTTTCTTGAGGGTTTCCTCCTGCAGAATGCACGACAACTAATTGGTTTTTTGGAATTCTTAAAACAGAAATTCCATTCATTCCTTCACTAACAACTTCAACATGCCTAGAATTCTTTAAGGTTGGAGAACAAATCTTCGCTATTAGAGCAGAACATTCGTCGCCCCTTTGAATAACTTTTTCTTGATATTCATCACCCATTTTAACAAGTAAAGATTATGGTTTAAATTAATTTATATGGCGAAATCACAACTTCCTGACTTTTCCAAAATCGAAAATCTCCCCGTCGTCGTTGATTGCATGAACGCTGAAATTTTTTATGTCTTTTTGCGGAATTACTGAGAAACCTTTTTCATTTTCATAATAATTTTCGTTTACAGGCGTGCCTTCAATCATGCCGAAAAAACTTGGAACAATTATGGCTTCTTTTTCTTTGTATTTTCCTGTGAGGAAACATTTGTATTTTTCTCTTTTTATGTTTGCCTTGTCTGAAAGAAGAACAGAAGGATGCAAATGTCCAATTACCCAGATTTTTACTCTCTCGGCAAAAACCTGCGGAAAATCGAGATGCCCGTGGAAAAACATGATTCCTGAATTGAAATAATAATTTTTCATTTTCTTTCCCGCGAAGTCAAACTTGTCGTGGTTTCCTTTTATCAGAATAATATCGCTTTCTTTAACATAATCTCTCAGGAATTCAAATATTCTTTTTATGTATGACTTTTCTTTCCATTCATAGCCAAAGTAATGTTTCAAGTCGCCGAGGAAAACAATTTTTTTCAGAGGGAATCCAAGATTTTTTATTTTCTCAATGATTTTTTTCAAATCATTTATTATATTATCAATTTGTGTCTCAGGAATCTGAAATCCTGACTGCACTAATGCATTTTCATAGCCAAGATGCAAGTCGCCGACTGCTAAAATTCCCCGTTCTGGGAAGAAAACGGATTTTTGGATAAAGATGTGGTTCATGATAAAAAATAATCAAGGAGATGTTTAAATAAGTTATGAGGGAAAAGTTTAATAGATTTGGTAGTTTAGGAAAAGGATGGGTTATTACTGCTCTGAATGTGGAGAAGATATTGATAAAAAAATTTATGATTATTCTAAAGAAAAATATGAGAAAATTTTATGTAGAAATTGTCAAAATTTAAATAATAAAAATGAAGGTCTTTCAGATAAAAAAAGTAGATTTACAGAAGGAATGATTAAAGGAAGAATAGCAGAAACATTAATTGAAGAATTATTTCTTTCTCTGGACTATAATGTTTTTAGATATGGTATGGAAAATACAGTTCCAGGAATTATGAAATTGTTAAAGGGAGTTAGAGGAGATGTTGCAACAAATATTAGAAGAATGCCTGATTTTGTAGTGCAAAGAGGAAAAGAAGTTTTTTTTGTAGAAGTAAAGTTTAGAGCAAGCGAGGAATTTTCAAAGAAAGATTTGCCAAAAAATTATCCTTTTGAAAATGCATTTTTTATTATAGTGTCAAGAAAACGTATCAAATGTATAACTTATTCGGAGATTATGGAAGGAAAAGAGATTACTCCTACTAGTAAAAACTATCTTGGAGCTAGAAAAGAATTTGATTTAGATAAACAAATAATAATAGATTTCTGTAATTTTGCAGTAAAATTCTTTGAGAATGTTTGATATAGAAAAATTTAATAAACTTTAGAGTGAGAATAGAAATTAATTACCACCATCAACAGATGGTTTGATTATCTTTCACCAATCACTTTCAAATGTTCTTCGTGAATTCTCTTTAAAAATTCCTGCCTGTCTTCAATCTTGATTAAATCGCTGTAACCCTGAATTATAAGATTCATTGCGAAAGGTGATGGAATTCTCGTGTCAACTATTTTTGTCTTTACTTTATTTTCTTTAATCCATTTCACGACGAGTTTTGCTGAGGCAACGTCCATTAAATCCTCCATCACTTCTCTTCTTGCTTCGCGCAAAATTGGGAATTCATTTGTTATTTTTTTGATTGCATGAAAAAGAAAATGACTTTTCATCTGCTGTTTGCCGACTGTTTTGTTTCTTCCTTTGTAACTTCGCAAAATCATCAAAGCGCGCGTAGCACAATGCCGAAACCTGCGCGCGAGGACATCTGTTTTTTCAATTGCTTCTCTCAGAACATCTTCAAAATTTTCCGGAGAGAGGAATTTCAGCACTTTTTCAATATTCAGTTTTTCGCCTGCAACATAAAATCCATTGTCTGAAATTCCGAGTTCAACATCTCTTCCGCCTGCTTTCCCGATTAGAAAACCAATCACTCTGGAAAGAGCATCATTAACGCGCCTGCCATACATACTGTGAAAGATAAGATAATTCTTTTGCGACTTGTATCTCTCAATCAGCATTAAATTTTCTTCCGGAATTTCAAGAAACTTGTTTTGTTCGTTAAAATAATTGTAAATTGAGTCCGCTGTTTCTTTTCTTACATAAAGATAATCTGAAATTAGTTTTTCTATTTCTTTTCTTGTAATTTTAGAATTTAGCTTTTGCTTCATAAGCTTTCTGAATTTGTTTATTTCCATGCCTGAGTCAAAACTTAACGGGAGCATTTCACTAAACCACGAGGGAATTGTCGGCGCTCTTGTTATTTCACTTCTTACATAAAGGTTCATGCCCCTTGTGTAGCTGTAAAGATATTTTTTTCCGCCGAGAACAAATATGTCGCCTTTTTTCATTCTCTCAAGAAAGCCCTCGTCGATAAAACCAATTTGCTCGTCTGTTCCCACAAGTTTTACTGTTATAAATGATTCTTCAGGAATTGTTCCGATGTTTGTAAGATAGAGAACACGCGCCATTTTTCCCCTTTTCCCAAGCTGTCTTGTTTTTGCATCATACCAAATTTTTCCATAGACATTATTTTTTTCCAGTTCATATTCGCCCGCGAGATAACTGATTATATCAAGAAAGTCCTTTTTTGTAAGGGAATAATAACAATAACTTTTTCTTATCAGTGAAAACAGTTCGTCGATATTCCAGATTTTGTAAATTGCCATGCCGTAAATTTGCTGTGCTAAAACATCAAGCGCGTTTTTCGGGAAAGTTATTTTATTTATTTTTCTTTCAATCATTTCTTTCTGAATCACGCAGCATTCAATCAAATCATCCCTGTCTGTAACTATGAATCTTCCCTTTGCTGTTTCATGGAGTTTGTGCCCTGCTCTTCCCAAACGCTGCAATGCTCTTGCACTGCTTTTTGGGCTTCCTATCATAAGAACCAAATCAATGTAACCAATATCTATTCCTAGCTCAAGAGATGTCGAGCAGATTACAACTTTCAGTTCTCCTTTTCTTAAACGCTCCTCGATGTCGAATCTGTGAAGCTTGCTTAATGATGAATGGTGCGCGGCAATGTTGTCGTCGCCATATTCTGTCGGGAATTTTTCCTTCAGATGATTTACAATTCTTTCTGTGGCTGAACGCGTGTTTGTGAAAATTAAAGTTGTCTTGTGCTTTTTTATCAGGGAATCCAAGAGATTGTAAAAGTTTGGCATTATTTCTTCGCCTTCAATTAAGTCCTCAACAGGTGTCAGGACATCAACGTCGATTTTCTTGTCAAGCGGAACTTTTACGCAATTTACAATTCTTTCTTTGTCTTCGCCGACAAGATATTTTGCAACTTCTTCAATCGGCTCAACTGTTGCGCTAAGCCCTATTTTTGTCGGCCAGATTTTGCTTACTTCATTAAGGCGTTCTAAGGTCAGAGAAAGATAAGTTCCTCTTTTGTTGTCCATTGCATGAATTTCATCAACAATGCAGAATTCAACAGCTTCCATTTTCTCTACGAATTTTTTGCTTGTAAGAAGAATTGCAAGCGATTCAGGAGTTGTCACGAGAATGTGCGGCGGCTTTCTCAGCATTTTTGTCCTCTCAGAAGTTGGAGTGTCTCCTGTTCTCAAACCAACACGGATTTCCTGAAGTTTTATTCCTTTTTTCTTTGCAAGTTCGTTTATTTCTGCCAACGGCTCGACGAGATTTTTATGAATGTCGTTGCTCAATGCTTTTAGAGGAGAAGTGTAAACAGCAACAATTCTGTCATCAAGATTATTTTTTTCAGCCAAGCCAACAAGATAATTCAAAATAGAAAGAAATGCCGTGAGTGTTTTTGTTCCGCCTGTCGGCGCTGAAATCAAAATGTCTTTTCGATTCCAAATATTCAAAACGCCGTATTGCTGCGTTAATGAAAATGAATCGAATTTTGAGAAAAACCATTCGCTAACCAAAGGATTTAGAACTTTCCTGATTTCCTTCTCATTATATTTCTCAGCTTCATTTACAGACGTCATTTTAGAAAAAATCAACTTATATATTTAGAATATGGGTTTAATAAATTTGCCGTTCTGTTCTAAAATTTTATAAAGGTTTTTTGTTTAGATGACCTGAAAAAGATGGTTGGAAATAATATTGGTTTGCATCATTTAAGCAAGAGGAAAAGAATATCCCAAAAACATGAGCAGTATCCTTCGCCCAATAAATTAAAAAGATTTCTGGATAAAATTATTTATGTTGTTGTTTTTGGCGGAATAATTATGACTGTTCCTCAGGTTGTCAAAATTTGGGCGGATAAAAGTGCCGAAGGTTTGTCTATAGTAACATGGATTTCCTATCTTGTTTTCTCGGCTGTTTGGTTTTTTTACGGCGTTCTTCACAACGACAAACCAATAATAATCGGGAATTTCTTCTGGATAATTTTTGACGTTTTGATAGTTCTGGGGATAGTTTTGTATGGTTGAAGAGGAAAAAGTTTAATAAAGAAAAGTTTTTGAGTTGGAGGTTAGGAGTTACAAGTTTAAACTAACATATTTTTAGCAGTTAAATTAACAAATAATAGAACTATTTAGAGCAAAGAAATTATCTTCTTCTTTTCATTCTTCTTCCGGAATTTTTCTTTTTGGATTTCCACTCAGAAAAAATATAAATGTAAAGTATCGGCAAAATTCCGACGGTGTTAAAAATCATAAGGACAACAAACCAAACAACAGAATTTCTTTTTGATGCTTTCCACATTCCAAGAAGTTTCCACACTAAGTCCCATACTGAAATTATAAATATTGCAAGAAGCACAGGAACACTCCACCCAAAACCATTCATTAAAAGATTATACATTTCTTAAAAAATGAAACAGATTTTAAAAAGGTTTGTGCGAACTTTTTTCTTATAAGATTTCAAACCACTTTAAAATAGTTAGAAATATTTAAATAGTTTTTATTTGTCTAGAAAAAGTAAAATACAACTTATAGTAACAAAAAGTTATAAGATATACAATATATTGTATTAATAAAAAGATTATGAGGTGCCCTTATTGTTCGAACACAACATCTAGAGTAACAGACAAAAGAGAGTCGCCAAAGGGAATCAGACGGCGAAGAGAGTGTTTGAAATGCAAAAAAAGGTTCACGACACACGAAAAATTAAGCAGCGCAGAACTTTATATTATCAAGAAAGATAACAGCAGGGAAAAGTTTGACAGGGAAAAACTTGAAAGAGGTGTTCAAAAAGCGTTTGAGAAACGCCCTGTGCCAAAAGAGATAATAGATAAAATGGTAAATGAGATAGAAGAACAACTGAGAAAAAAAGGAAAGAAGGAAGTGAGGAGTTCTGTTATCGGAGAATTGGTGATGAAAAAAATAAAAAAGGTGGACAATGTTGCGTACATAAGATTCGCGTCGGTTTACAGGGATTTTCAGGATATAAAAGATTTTAAGGAGGAATTGAAAGAGTTATAATGGAGCAAATTGAAATGCAGCAGGAACTGAAAAATCTCACGCAGTTGAATTTGAGCATTAATCAGCTGAAAGTCATAAAGGACAAATATCTTAAAGATTCTCCGACGGTGGAACACTGGTTAAGAACTATTTGCCATAATATTGCCCTTGGTGATTTGCTTAATTCTTCGCAGGTCTCGGAGTTTGACATTTTTGAAGGAGTTAATTACAAAAAAATGCAGTATGAATCGGGCGGAAGAATTGCAAACATGTTTCTTGTTCATTACGGGCTTGTTAATCACAATCTTATCCACAAGAATTTTCAAAAGTTTCTTCAGAATTTGGAGGCAATAAATCAAAAAAATCCCGAGATAATTTCCAGAACAGAGGAAAAATTTTATGAAATGCTCTCAAATTTCAGGTTTCTTCCGAATTCGCCGACGCTGATGAATGCGGGCAGGGATTTACAGCAGCTCAGCGCATGTTATGTTCTTCCTGTCGGCGACTCAATTGATGAAATTTATACTTCTGTAAAAAACATGGCGGTAATTCACAAGAGCGGCGGGGGAACAGGATTTTCATTTTCACGACTAAGACCGAGCGGTGACTCTGTCAGGACAACGAAAGGAATTTCTTCAGGACCTTTAACATTCATGCAAATATTTGACAAATCAACAGATGTTGTAAAGCAGGGAGGAACAAGAAGAGGCGCTAACATGGGAATTCTTCATTACACTCATCCAAATATTTTAGGATTTATCGACATGAAAAAAACGCCGGGAGTCATGGAAAATTTCAATGTTTCTGTAACAATTGATGAAAAGTTCATGAATTCTGTGAAGAATAATCAGGAATATGAACTGATAAATCCCAGGACTAAGGAAGTTGCGGGAAAACTTAATGCGAGAGAAGTTTGGCAGAAAATGATTAAGGGTGCATGGGAATCAGGAGATCCGGGAATGATTATTATCGACAGAATAAACAATACAGGAAGCAATGCAACGCCGCATTTAGGGATGATTGAATCGACAAATCCCTGCGGCGAGCAACCATTGCTACCTTATGAGCCGTGCAATCTTGGTTCAATAAATTTATCGAAGTTTGTAAAAGAACCGTTTACAGCGCAGGCGGATTTTGATTATGAAAAATTAAAGGATTGTGTTTACACTGCAACTCATTTTTTGGATAATGTTATTGATGTTAATAATTATCCGATTCCTGAAATTGAGGAAATGGCAAAGAAGACGAGAAGGATTGGTTTGGGTGTCATGGGCTGGGCAGAGTCGCTTGTCATGATGGGAATTCCGTATAATTCTCCGGGAGCATTGGATAAAGCAGAAGAAGTTATGCAGTTCATTAATGTTTCTTGCCTGAAAGCATCTGAAGAACTTGCTAAAGAGAGAGGTGTCTTTCCTGCATGGAAGAATTCGATTTACGACAGGCAAGGGCCTTATTTCAGAGGACATGAATTTTTCCCAAGACATAGTGCAAGAACAACAATTGCACCGACGGGAACTATCGGAATCACAGCAGGTTTGCAGGGTGCGGGAATAGAACCATTCTTCGCTGTTGTTTATGTTCGTTACAATGCAGCAGGAATTGACGCACTGAAAAAAGGAGAAAAGCCGCTGGACAAGGACACCTTTTTTGAAGTTAATCCTTTGTTTGAGAAAATTGCTTTTGAAAATAATTATTTTGGAATGCAAAAAGAAGAGCTTTACAAAAAAATAAATGACAATCACAAAACGCTTCTTGGCATGAACGAAATTCCGGAAAAAATCCAGAAATTATTTTTGACTTCGCACGATTTGAATCCGAAGGAGCATGTTTTGATGCAGTGCGCTTTCCAGAAATACACTGACAATGCTGTTTCAAAGACAGTTAACATGAGAAATGAAGCAACTGAGAAGGAAGTCGAGGAAGTTTACATGCTTGCTTATGAAAACGGGGCGAAAGGAGTTACGATTTACAGGGACGGGAGCAAACAATTTCAGATTTTGAACATCAGCGATAAGAAGGAAGACAAGAAAGAAGTTAAAGAAAAGAAAAAGAAAGACAACGAATTCGCGGATTATTACATGGTTGAAACAGGGCATGGGCCTCTTCACATCCACATTAATTATGACGAAGACGGACCTACAAGAATTTTTGCAAATATTCCTCCATCGGGAACAGAAATTTCCGGGCTGACAGGATCTCTTGCAATTATTCTTTCAAAATATCTTGAACTGGGAGGAGATCCTGTGAGAATTCTGAAGCATCTGAATTCTGTAAAGTCAGAAAAGCCATTTGGTTTCGGGAAGAACAGAATTGATTCAATTCCTCATGCAATTTCAACAGCGCTGAGAAATCATTTGATAAGAACGGGGAAAATAAAACCAATCATAGGAGAAGTTCATATTGGAGAAAATCCCAAACAGCAAACCAAATTAAATGATTCAGATGAAGAAGAGGATTTGAAACTTCATTGTGCAAAATGTTTCAGTTCAAATGTCGGGATGATTGCAGGATGCCCTGAGCCAACTTGTTTTGACTGCGGGTATAGCAAGTGCAGTTGAATTTGTCTCGCAACAAGTTGCTCGTAGATATTTACTTGACTCCAAATCGGACTTCATCACGATTTTCCGTATGTTAAAATCTTTTTTGCGAAGAACCGACATCATAGCTTTTGAAGGGGTGGGGGAGCATATTAATTAGCGAGCGATTTGTTCGAGCAATTATCACATAAATTTATATAAATTATATTTTTGTTTTCTAATTCATGCCGCACATTCATGATAAAATTGATTTCACTGTCGAGGTTTTTGTTGTCTACAATAACAAAGTTCTTTTAAGAAAACATGACAAATATAAAATTTGGCTGAGTATTGGCGGACATATTGAACTTGATGAAGAACCAAATGAGGCAGCAATTCGCGAGGTTAAGGAAGAAGTTGGTTTAGATGTTGAGTTGTTTAACGATAAAGTTAAGCTTTCGGACGAGGAGGATTACAAAGAGTTAGTTCCTCCTGAATTTCTTAACATACACAAAATAAATGAAACCCATAAACACATAACTCTTACATATTTTGCGAGAGCAAATACAGATAATTTGATTTTGTCAGAAGATGAAAAAAGCGATGAATGCAAATGGTTTTCAAAAGAAGAAATTAGCAATCCTGAGCATAATATTAAAGAGCATATTAAAATGTATGCGAAAAAGGCATTGGAAAAGTTGGGAAATCCTTAAATAATATATTTTTAATTTTGTTCAATGAATTTGGAAACTGATATTTCACTTAGATACTGGAGCAGCGAACATTTGAGTGCTGTCAATGAAGCGAATTCTTTTGCAGAACTAAGAAGGATAGCAATGGAACATTTGCAGAGAATGCCGCAGCCAATTGCGCAGGTTTGCGGGCCGATTTCAACAGGAGGATTTGGTATAGAAAAAAATCTTGAGATTTTCGAAGTAACGATAAGAAAATTAATGTCTCAGGGAAAAACAATTTTTAATCAGATTCCGTTTGAAACGCCGATGAAGGAACTGAATGAGAGAAGTCCCTTAAACGGCATGAGGGTTAATCAAAATGTTCTTGATGATTTTTATCTTGATATTTTTAAATCAGAATTAATTTACAAATTATATTTTGTTCATGGTTGGGAGACATCTTATGGGGCAAGATGGGAACGCAGAAAAGCGAGAGAGCTGGGGATGAGGATAAATTATCTTCCTGAAGGTTTTCATCTTATACAATAAAATTATATATCTTCTAACTTTTTGAATATGATGGCTGACAAATCAAAACTCGGACTTGTGCAGGTATTTTGGGGAAACGGGAAAGGCAAAACGACAAGTTCATTTGGGACTGCATTGAGGGCATGCGGAAACGGATACAATGTTCATCTTGTTCAGTTTATGAAAAACGGGGCTGAGTCGTTAGAAGAGCAAATTCCCGGGGAAATAAAAGCACTTGAGAAAATCCAGGGATTTACTTACAAGCGTTTCGGCTCTGACGGATGGGTTGTAAAGAAACCGACTGAAAATCAGGTAAAGGCGTGCAGGGATGCACTGGCTTATGTTAAGGAAAAATTGAATGATGAAAATACAGACATATTGATTGCCGACGAGATTCTTTATGCAGTGCAACTCGGACTTCTTACAGAAGATGAAATTATTGATTTAATTGAAAACAAACCAAAAAGTAAAGAGTTAATTTTAACCGGTTCGCACAAGCCATTTCCAAAGATTTTTGAGATTGCGGACTTGGTGACAGAAATAAAGAAAATCAAACATCCTTATGACAAAGGAATTTTAGCGAGGAAAGGTATTGAGTATTAATTCCTACACTTCGTTCGCAGATATTTACTGGCTCAGTTCCAGATATTCGTCAAGGAACTTCGCTTAAAGAAAAAATTAATGCATTAAAACTTTTTCTCTGAGAATTCAAGTGAAACAGAATTCGGAGCTATTAATATTGCGAAGCACAAAGTGCGAGCAAAAATATTATCTTCTCCACCAACAATAATTATAAACCCTTAATTTTTTCGATAAATATGATAATCTGGATTTTGATGATTTTGGATTTGTTTGTTCTTGGCGCGATTAGTTTAGTGCAGTTTAATATTGCAATTCCTGCAATTGTGCTTTTTTATTCTGCCGGTTATATGGGCTTGAAAGCGTTGCTTTTCAGAGATGTGATGAGCATGCTTGATTTAGTTATAGGGGTTTACATCTTAATTGTTGCAATTTTTGGTTTCACGAGTTTCTTTTATTACATTGCTCTTGCGTGGATTAGCTACAAACTGGTATTTACTTTGTTCGGGAGTGTATAATATCTTTAGGAGAATTTGGTTCGCTTCACTCACAATTTACTTGACTCCAAATCGGACTTCATCACGATTTTCCGTATGATAAAATTTAATATGTTAAAATCTTTTTTGCGAAGAACCGACATCATAGTTTTTGAAGAGGTGGTGGAGCATATTAATTAGCGAGCGATTTGTTCGAGCAATTATCACATAAATATTTATAAAATTCAAGGATTAGGAATTTTAATGATAGGAACAAAAGAGCTGCTGAATCTTGTGCGGGAAAATAATCTTGTTGAGAATTTGAGCCAGCGGGAACTTGAAAATCCTGAGGGAACTGGTTTTGATTTAAGGGTTGGAGAAATCTTTACAATCAATGATGGCGAGGCATTTTTGGGGGAAACAGAAAGATTCACGCCTGAAACAACGTCAATTGCGAAATATGGAAGCAGCCAGGGAATTATTCTTCAACCAGGGGACTTTGTTCTTGTCAAGACAATTGAGAAAGTAAATCTTCCCAGTGATGTCGGCGCTATTTTTCGTCCGAGGTCAACTCTTTACAGAAGCGGTGTAAGTTTGGATACTGCAGCTGCGTCGCCAGGATATAGCGGACAACTTGTTTTTGGAATGTGCAATCTTGGGAAAAATAATTTGAAGCTGGAAATGGGCGCGAGAATTGTTCACATTTTATTTTTCAAGACATCTGAAAATTTTTCTGCTTACAGAGGGCAGTGGCAGGGCGGAAGAGTTTCTACACAAGGCGAGAGGGAAGTGCAGGTTTAAGATAACTTAACTTCTGAAAAATAACAAAATAATCACACATAATTTTATAATTGAAATAATCTGTTGGTTTTTATGACTCCTGAAGAATTTGCGCAGAATCTTGAAAAAATGGGGTGGCCTCAGGAATTTAACGAGAAACTTGAAATAGGAAATCTGAAAAGCAATCTCGGAATCGCGACGCTGTGGTCGTTCAAGGAAGTTGTTTCACGAAATCTTGACAGAAATGATTTTGCTGTTTTGGGAAATTATTATGACAGGAGAAACGGGCTTGAGCCACTTGTGAGAAACTGCCTTGCTAATCCAAACATAAGATACATAATTCTTTTGGGAAATGACAAGGCGCAAAGCAGGGAGGTTTTGGTGAATTTTTTTGAGAAGGGCTTTGATGAAAAAGGATTTGTTGTTGGAACAGATGCCAGAATTCCAAGAGGGATTCCTGCAGAGGATTTGAACAAGCTCAGGGAGAATGTAAAATTAATTGATGTGACAGATAAAATTAGCAACAAAGATGATTCTGAAGAATATTCGCGAGTTATAAAAGAAGTCGTGCAGACGCTTGAAAAAAAATCTCCTTATGCAGAGCCGAAACTTTACGAAAAACCAAAACTGGAAACAGATTCTTTTCCTTCTGAAAAAGTTGGTTTTGTTGTCCGCGGAGAAAAAGTCGGCGAGGTTTGGCTGAAATTACTTCATCATGTTTACAATTATGGAAGTATCACTAAAATGAAGGTAAAGGATACAGAACAGATAAGGGTTTTGACAGATGTGGTTTCTGTTATTTCAAATGAAGATGCTGACGAACCAAAGATGGAACCATACTTTAGATTTACTGAAGATTATCTTAAGTCATATTATGATGAGATTTGCAGTCCAAGAATTCCAGAGGGAACACTTTATACTTATGGTTCTCGTCTAAGGGCATGGGAAGGAAAAAACGGGGAGAAAATAGATCAAGTTAAAGATGTTATTGAATATTTGAAGCCAGATATTCTGAGAACTTCAGGAGTCATGCAAACATGGATTGTTGAAGACGAACTTACAAGAAGATATCTAAATAAAGACAAAAATAGTCCATGTATAGTTTTAATTCATCCGTTTGCCCCTGACGGAAAACTGCACATGACTGCTTACATAAGAAGCAATGATATGTTTCGGGCGTGGCCGTTGAATGCTTTTGGATTAAGAAAACTTCAGAAAATAATTGCAGAAGGTTTGGAAATTGAAATTGGCGATTTAGTTATCATTTCGTCAAGCGCGCACATTTATCAGGATTGCTGGACAGACACAAAAGAAATCTTGAAGGAACATTACAAAGACACGAATTGTTTTTTTGATCCGAGAGGTTATTATGCAATCAATCTTAATCAGGGAAAAATAAAAGTCGAGCATTTTTCTCCGGACAGCCAGTTGCTGAAAGAATATTTTGGGAAAACAGCGAGGGAAATTAATGATGCGATAAATTCTTCGCAGCATCCTGTTGATTCTTACCATAGTTCTTATCTTGGGGAAGAATTGATGAAAGCGCAGATTGCTTTGGAAAACGGACTGGAATATGTTCAGGATTCGCCGATAAAGATTTCAAATGTGAAAACAACGCCAAGCGGAGATGCATGCGCTGTTGATTCTAATTCATCAGATTCCTGCTCAACAGATTCGTGTGAAATTCCTGAGAATTCAATAAAAATAAATCTTGAAAAAGATGAAACGTATTTGGAAAAAGAAATTGAGAAACTTGAAGAGATTTTTAGAGAGCATATTACTGAGTCCGATAAACGTGGAAAAGATTTATTTGAGCACTGGAAAAAACCAAAGTGGGACGAATATTTCATGTCAATGGCTGTTTTAATTTCAATGCGTTCAATAGATCCAAGCCAAAAAAACGGTTGCGTGATTGTTGATGAAAATAATAAAGTTTTGAGCATAGGGTACAATGGATTTCCGAGGGGTTCGCAGGATGAGATTATCCCTCTTACGCGCCCTGAGAAATTTCTTTTTATAGAACATGCAGAAAAAAATGCGATATTGAACAAGCAGTTTGACATCAAGGGTTCGACACTTTATGTAACAGCACATCCTTGCCTGCCCTGTGTGCGCTCAATAATACAGTCAGGTGTTAAGAGAGTTGTTTATCTGGACAAAATAAAGGCGCGAAGCATATCTCCTGAAGATGAAGGCGCGATAAAAAAACTAATGGTTGGAAGAAAGGACTTAATTCTCGACAGGTTTGAAAAAGATCCTCTGGAGTGTTTGTATAAATCCATAGAATATTACAAGATAAAAAAGATGTCTAAGGAAAAGAAATAAAAAGTTTGAAAATAAGAGAAAGATTAGAATGGCTATGCAAAGAAAACTAAGGAGTAAATTGTGTAAAAATTGTCAAAAGATAGTTTTAGAACATGAAAGAGAATACAAGAAAAAACATCCTGAAATTAGGACTTATAGAAGAAAATATTATGAAGAAAAACAAGGTGGGGGTAAAAAATTCTTAAAAAATATTAAAGGTCTATTTGAATTAAAAAAACGGATAGATAAAATCCCAGATGATGAAATTTAATTTTTTACCTAATTTCCTGACGTTAAATTAACAACCCACAAAAAAGTAACTTTTATAAATCAATTTTGTTCTAATTTAAAATGGCAAATGTATCTGAAATCTCGGGGAAGGAATTTGATAAATTTGTAAAAGAAGGGAATGTTTTGGTTGATTTTTTTGCCGACTGGTGCATGCCGTGCATTATGATGTCTCCGGTAATTGACGAGCTCTCTGAGAAATTTAAGGGAAAGGTTAACTTCGGAAAAATCAATGTTGATGATAACCAGAACATTGCAGAAAAATTCAATGTTTCTTCCATACCAAATTTTGTTTTGTTTAAGGACGGGAAGAGAGTTGAGCAGTTTATCGGTGCGATGTCTGCAGAGGACTTCGAGAAGAAGCTGAAGAAGTTTGTTTGAGAATCAAGATATAATCATTCTTAAAAAGTTCTTTTGATTAAAGATATATGTATCAATTAAGAGGAGAAATGCAAAGTTATGTGCAGATTAAAAATGAAGAGTTAACTCGTTTTTATGAATTTCACAGAATATCTTACGGGAATATTTTTGGAAGAATAGAATTAATGTTAAAATTTCTTGACAGAGAATTATCAGAAATGCCTATGCATAAATGGGCTGATTTTCTTTCTATTGGAGTTTCCGGAAATTATGCAGGATTAAACAAACTGGAAAAACTGGCTGTTTCTAAACTGGAAAAGAAAAAGTAGATTTTTTAAACATAAATTATCTATTTCTAAAATGGCTCCGTAGCTCGGCTCGCAAGCCCAGTTGCGTGAGATACGTTGCACTAATTTGATGCAACTAAACTGCTCGGCCTGGTCAACCATGCTGAGTAATTCCATACGGCTCCGTAGCTCAGCCTGGTCAGAGCACTGGACTTTTAGGCTGGAACAAAGTTCCGCCATTCATTGCGAATACGCAAAGAAATCCAGGTGTCGAGGGTTCAAATCCCTTCGGGGCCATTATTTATTTTAAGATGAAATTAACTGATATGGTTGAAAATATAAAACTAAAGGAAAAACGGGCAAGAAGAAAAGCTATTGCCTATAGAATTTTGTCTTATGTTTGTGCTTTTGGGGTGGGTTTCGCATTATATGATGAAATTATCAATGACAGAAATTTAATCGTTGGAAGTTTTATTGTCAGTTTTGGAGCAACAGGAGGAATATTTTCTACTCTTTTAAGTGTTAAGAATGAATTTGAATCAAGATATCTAAGAGAAAACTATCCTGCTTATTTTAGGGATTAAATCGTAAAAACCGCAAGTTTTTTAAACTAAAATTTGGTTTCTTTCATTATTTGCAAGTTGTTAAAATAAATACAAACCCTTTTAAAGCCCTTTTCCAAAATGCATACCTCCCAGATAAAACATTCCCAACTTAATGAAAAAGAGACAGAAGAATTTCTTAAAAAATTAAATGTTTCAAAAGCACAACTTCCCAAGATTTTGCTGAATGATGCAGCGCTGCCTGAAAATTCTCAAGTCGGCGATGTGATTAAAATTGAAAGGAAAGATTTAGATGATAAGCCGGTTTTTTATTATAGAGTTGTTGTATAAATTCTGATAAATTAAAATGAAAAATAACAAGCACCTTGTCGTGAAGAAATACCTCGCGGAACACTCGCTGGTAGAATCAAACATTACTTCTTTCAACAATTTTATCGGGAACAGAATGCAGGAAATTGTAAATGAAATTTCTGAGACAATCAACAAGGAGGACTTTGAAATAAATCTCGGAAAAATTGAAGTCGGCAAACCCCAGATTATAGAGTCCGACGGAAGTTCTTCCCAAATAATGCCTTATGAAGCAAGAATCAGAAACCTGACTTACTCTGCTCCAATTTATCTTGAGATAACAATAAAAAAAGACGGGCAAATTG
This sequence comes from archaeon, assembly GCA_043810865.1. Lineage (GTDB taxonomy): Archaea > Nanobdellota > Nanobdellia > Pacearchaeales > GW2011-AR1 > JBBSYQ01. Next base: position 99,620 of record JBDRNS010000005.1, read on the forward strand.
ATTCAGAAGTTGTTGAAGTCGGGAGAATTCCAATCATGGTTAAAAGCAAAGTGTGCAATACTTACGGAATGAGCAGAGAAGAACTTATACAAAATTATCACGACCCTTTAGATCCCGGAGGATATTTCATAATAAACGGAAATGAAAGAGTCATGGTTATGTCCGAGGATTTGGCGGAAAATCAGCCGTTCATTGAAACAAATGCAAAAGGGCTTCTTCATCTGAGAATGTTTTCATCAAAAGGAACTTACAGAATTCCGACGACAATTTCCGAAAACAAGGAAGGATTGATTGAAGTTTCATTCAGCAGGTTTAGAGATATTCCCGCAATTGTAATGCTGAAAGCATTGGGAATGACAAAAGAAGCAGACATTGCAAAATACATAAAAAAAGAAACAGACAGCTTGATTGTTAATATTTATGAATTTGTGAACATAGCAACTCCCGAGGATGCGATGATGCATATTGCAGAGAAAACATCGCTGCAGGGAACAAAAAAAGAAGTTCTTGACAGAATAAAACAAAGAATTGATTCTTATCTTTATCCCCACATCGGGCAGAAAAAAGAGGACAGGATGAAAAAAGCAGTCACGCTTTGCAAACTTATAAAACAATTTTTGATTGCAAAAGAAAATCCGAAAGTCAGGACGGAAAAAGATCATTATGCAAACAAGCGCGTAAGATTGTCGGGCGATTTGCTTACAAGTTTGTTCAGAGTTAATCTCGGAATTTTGATAAGGGATATTCAATATTCTCTGCAGAAGTCATCAAAAAGAAAAAAGATTTTTTCGATAAAGACAATTGCAAAATCAACTTTGTTTTCACATCGTGTGGAATCCGCGATAGCGACGGGAAGCTGGACAGGAGAAAGAAGCGGCGTTACGCAGAACATGGACAAGACAAATTATCTCGCAACAATTTCGCAATTGCAAAGAGTTTCAAGCATGCTTTCTTCAGAACAGGAAAATTTCCTGGCGAGAACTCTTCATCCGACGCATTACGGGAGATTCTGCCCGATAGAAACGCCTGAGGGAACTGAGATTGGCTTGAGAAAAAATCTTGCAATTTTATGCCAGGTTTCAACAAGAATGAATGTTGATGAAAATAAATTCATTAAAGAGCTTGAGCCGCTTGGACTTGTTAAAGATGGAGACGGAACAGATGTTTTCATAAACGGAAGATTTGCGGGAAGCGCAAATTCTCCTGAAGATTTTATAAAAAACATAAAAGAAAAAAGAAGAAACGGTGAATTTCCACTGCAGATGAACATAGGAAGGGACTTTGAACTTGAGATAATAACAATCTCCACAGAGCCGGGAAGAGCACTGCGTCCGCTGATTATCGTCGATAACGGCGTTTCGCGACTAACGCAAAATCATCTTGTGCAACTTGAACAGGGAGAAATTACGTGGAGTGATTTGCTAAAACAAAAAGTTATTGAATATCTTGATACAGCTGAAGAGGAAAACGCGCTTGTTGCACTGTATGAAAATGAACTTACGCCGGAGCATACGCATCTTGAAATTGATTCTATGGATTTGTTTGGCGTTGTAACAAGTTTGGTTCCTTACGGAAATCACGACCAGGCGCCACGACTTAACAGAGGAAGCAAGACGCAGAAACAGGCACTTGGATTATATGCTGCAAATTATTTGTGCCGACTGGACACAGATGTTTCAATTCTTCAGTATCCTCAACGACCAATTGTAAGAAGTTTTGTTTATGATACCCTGAATACTTATCCTGCAGGACAGAATCTTATCGTCGCTGTAATGACGCATGAAGGATACAACATGAAAGATGCTTTAGTTTTCAACAAGGGAAGTTTGGACAGAGGAGTCGGGAGAAGTTTTTATTTCCGTCCTTATTCTGCAATTGAAATGAATTACGCGGGAAATTTGAAAGATGAAATTGTTGTTCCTGACAAAGATACATCAGGATACAAGACAGAAGAAAGTTACAAATATCTTGAAGATGACGGAATTGTTTATCCTGAAGCAGATATCGGCGAGGGAGAAGTTTTAATCGGGAAAACATCGCCGCCAAAATTCCTTTCAGAGGCAAGAGAGATTTCTGTAAGAACAAAAAAGGACTCGAGCGTTACAATGAGGCAGGAAGAAAAAGGGACTGTTGAATCAGTTTTTGTAACGAGAGATGCTGAGGGGAATAAAATTGTCCAGATAAAAACAAGGGATTTGAGAATTCCTGAAATCGGCGACAAGTTTGCAACATCGCACGGGCAGAAAGGTGTTATCGGCGCGATTGTTGCTGAAAGCGACATGCCTTTTACTTCAAGAGGAATAAAGCCGGATGTAATTTTCAATCCGCACGGACTTCCAAGCAGAATGACAATGGGCTATTTAATTGAAATGCTCGGCGGGAAAATCGGATGTCTCAGAGGAGAGGTTGTTGACGGAACTCCATTTTCAGGAGAAACGAAAAAAGAACTTGAAGAACAGCTTAAAGAATTTGGTTTCAGATACGACGGGAAAGAAACAATGTATAATCCTGTGACTGGAAAGAAAATAACTTCGAAAATTTTTGTCGGAAGCATTTATTATTTGAAACTTAAGCACATGGTTGCGAACAAGTTGCATGGAAGAGCGTCGGGAAAGATTGCATTATTGACGAGACAGCCAATTGAAGGAAGGTCAAGAGGCGGAGCTTTGCGACTGGGAGAAATGGAACAGCAGGCACTTGTTGCACACGGAGCAAGCTTGTTGTTGAAAGAAAGATATGACTCTGACAGAGTTGTTTTGCACATTTGCACGAAGTGCGGAGCAGTTGCCGTCGAGGACAATATAAGAAACAAAATTTATTGCCCGATATGCAACAGCGAAGAAGCAGAGGCAGTTGAGATTTCATACGCATTCAAACTTTTAATTGAAGAACTGCAAGGACTGCACATTCAGACAAAATTTAAACTTAAAAACAAATACGAATAAAATGGCTAATGAGAAATATGATGTTTTTAGATATGACGGAAGTAATGTATTGATTGTTGGAAGAGGAATGAGTTATGAACAAGCAGCTGAACTGACAGATAATTTAAGGGGGCAAGAAGTTGGATTTAGAATTTCACAGTTAAGTAATATTGAGAAAGATTTAGGAGACAAAAAATAATGCAAATCATAAAGAAAAAAGTTGATGAACTGAAATTTACTTTGCTTAGTCCTGAGCAGATTAAAAAAATTTCTGCGGCGAAAATAGTCACGCCTGAACTTTATGATATTGACAGTTATCCTGTCGACGGAGGACTTATGGACTTGCGTTTGGGAGCAATTGATCCCGGAGTGAGATGCAGAACCTGCGGAGGACGGCTGAAAGAATGTCTCGGGCATCCCGGAAGAATTGAACTGGCAAGGTCTGTAATTCATCTGAAATATGTTCCGTTAATTGAAACCGGCTTGAGATGTTTTTGCCATGATTGCGGAAAACTTTTGGTTTCTGAAAAAGACATGGAAAAATTACAGCCGAGCGAGAGAGCGAAGAAAGCGAAAGACGCGAAAAAATGTCCGCACTGCAATGCAATTCATGAGAAAGTAAAAGTTGACAAGCCGACAAGTTTCTTTATTGGAAAAAAGAGATTATTTCCGACAGCAATAAGAGAAATGCTTGTAAAGATTCCCGACGAGGAATTAAGAAAAATCGGTGTGAATCCTGAAACGTGCAGAATTGAATGGGCTGTTTTGACTTTGCTGCTTGTTCCATCTGTAACAATAAGACCGAGCATCATACTTGAAAGCGGAGAAAGAAGTGAGGATGATTTGACTCACAAACTTTCGGATATCATAAGAGCAAACCAACGTCTATGGGAAAATTTGAATGCAGGTGCTCCCGAAGTTATTATTGAGGACTTGTGGGACTTGCTGCAATTCCACGTGACAACTTTTTTTGACAATACTGTTTCAAAAATTCCTCCTGCAAGACACAGAAGCGGACAGCCATTGAAAACAATTACCGAGAGAATAAAAGGGAAGGAAGGAAGAATAAGAAAAAATCTTGCAGGAAAAAGAGTAAATTATTCCGGAAGAACGGTTATCTCACCTGATCCGTCGATGGAGTTGAATGAAGTTGGAATTCCTTTTGAAATTGCAAGAGTTGTAACAGTTGCCGAGACAGTTAATGATTTGAATATTGAAAAAATAAAAAAATTAATTCAGAAAGGTGAGGAATATCCCGGAGCAAGTTACATAATCAGGCCTGACGGCAAAAGAAAAAAAATAACTCCTGAGCTTAAGGAAGAAATAATAAATGAAATTGAGCCGGGCTACCAGATTGAAAGACATTTGCAGGACGGAGATGTTGTTTTGTTCAACAGACATCCGAGCTTGCATAAAGGAAGCATCATGGCTCACATTGTAAAAGTTTTGCCCGGGAGAACATTCAGATTACATCCCGGAACAACTTTTCCCTACAACGCTGATTTCGACGGAGATGAGATGAATATTCACTCTCCACAAACAGAAGAAGCAAAAGCAGAAGCCAGAATTTTGCTTGATGTAAAAAGAAATTTAATTTCTCCAAAGAACAATACAAACATGCTCGGATTTGATGCAGATGCAATTACAGGAAATTATCTTCTAGGACTTGGTGAATTTTCAAAGGACTATGCAAATCAACTTATGTATAGGTCAGGAATTGAAAAACCAATGAATAAAAAAACAATTACGGGGACTGAGATTTTCTCGCAGTTTCTTCCCAAAATAAATTTCTCCAACAGTTCAATAACAATCAGGGACGGGGAAATAACAAAAGGAAAAATAGACAAGACAGCTTTTGGCGAAGAGGACGGGGAACTGATAAAAGAACTTGACAAAAATCTTGGAGAGGATGAGACAGCAAACATAATAAAGAAAACATTTGATTTGGGAATACATTTCCTTACAGACAGGGGAATAACAATTTCCCTCGAGGATTTGAACATAAATCAAAAAGCAATTGATGAAGCAGATGAAATAATAAAAAAAGCAGAGAAAAAAACAGAGGAAACAATCAGAGCGTATGAAGATGAGGATGCCGAGATAATTCCCGGAAAAACAAAAGAGGAATCAAGAGAGATTAAAATTCTGCAGATTCTTAACGAAGTCAGAACAAAAGTCGGAGAAATTGTGAAAAAAGAATTTCCCGACGAGAATCCTGTTAATCACATGATTGTTTCAGGTGGAGGAGGAAACATTTCAAACATAACACAAATTGCATGCTGCGTCGGACAGCAGGCGCTGTGGGGAAAAAGAATTGACATTGGTTACAAGGAAAGAACACTTTCATTTTTCAAAAAAGGAGAATTATCGCCTGCATCAAAAGGTTTTATAAAAAGTCCGTTCATAAAAGGATTGCGCCCTGATGAATTCTTTTTCGGAGCTGTTACAGGAAGGGATTCACTGATGGATACTGCACTAAGAACTCCGAAATCAGGATATTTATACAGACGTCTTGCTAATGCATTGCAGGATTTGAGAGTAGAATACGACGGAACAATAAGAGACAGCAATAACAGCTTAATACAATATCAATACGGATATGACGGCTATGATGTTTCAAAACTCCACATGAAAGGAAAACTTCAGCCGGGAGAAGCAATTGGAATTATCACAGCGCAGTCGTTCGGAGAACCGTCGACGCAAATGGCTTTGAGTGTTTTCCACTTTGCAGGCGTGCAGGAAATGCAGATTACTGCAGGACTTCCACGACTGATAGAAATTTTTGACGCCAGAAAAAAACCAAGTTCTCCAAAGATGGATATTTATTTAACAAAAGATTACAATAATGAAAGAGATGCAAAAGCATTTGCCGAGAAAATAAAAGAAGTTACTATCAGGGAAATTGCTTCTGAGATAAATGTTAATTTCAGCGACAAGACAATTCAGATAAAAACAGACAGGCGGGGATTGAGACATGCGCACACAACAATCAAGAAAGTTGCCGAGGGCTTGCATGAACTTGGATACAAAATAAGGGAAAAGGAAGATTCAATTATAATAAATGCGAGCGATTTGAATTTCAGGGAGATTTACAAGCTGAAAGAAAAAATCAAGAAATCAATTGTCGCGGGCGTGAAGGGTGTGAGCCAGATTTTAATTGTGAAAAAAGACAGGGATTACATTGTTACGACGCTGGGAACAAATCTGAAAAAAATAGTTGAGATGAAAGAAGTCGATACGAACAAGACATTTTCAAATGATTTCCATGAGACGGTTGAGATTTTTGGAATTGAAGCGGCAAGGAAACTTATAATCGACGAGATAAAAAAAGTTTTGAACACACAGGGTTTGGACATTGACATGAGGCATCTTGAATTTATTGCGGATGCGATGACAAACACAGGAGTTGTAAAGGGAATAACAAGAATGGGAATTATTGCGCAGAAATCGTCGATACTTGCAAAGGCGACATTCGAGACACCTGTAAAACAATTCATAAACGCGTCGATAAAAGGAAGCAAAGACAAGCTCTCAAGCGTTATCGAAAATATAATTCTTAACCAGCCGGTGCCGATAGGAACAGGACTTCCCGGACTTCTTGTAAAAGTTACAGGTGCATTGACGAAAAAAGAATCGGATAAAAAAGTAGTTAAAGCCAAAATAGTTGAGAAAAACAAATAAGAGGAAAATGGCGGGAACAATTGACATGCAAGCGATGAGGCATCTGAACCTGTTCAATAAAATAACAAGAATCAGCACGCGTTTTTGCTTTAATTACAACAATACAATTTTTTTCTGCGTTCCAAGAAACATGCTTTCAAGAGCAATCGGTGAAAACGGAAGCAACATAAAAAAAATGAATGAAGTTTTAAGGAGAAAAATAAAAGTCATTGCAAGTCCGAGAGGAATTGAAGATGCAAAAAGATTTATAGAATCAATTGTAAGTCCTGTAACTTTCAGGGATTTGACAATCAACGGAAATGAAATCACAATTAGTGCGGGAACGCAAAGCAAAGCGGCATTAATCGGAAGAGACAAAAGACGATTGCTTGAATTGCAGAATATTGCAAAAGATTTCTTCGGGAAAGAGTTGAGGATTATTTAAGATAGGGAATATTATACGTCCATTATACAAGAAAATATTTAAATAATGTAGACGTGTAAACAAGATTCTTGATAAAGAGTTAAGAATTATATAAATTGATTAATTTTGGATTTTATTCTCAATAATTCTAATTAAATTGTTTATAATGGTTTTTATTGAGTCCTCATAATTAGACAGAAATTCTTTCTCGGCTTGTTTGCCATAATAAACAATTCCATGCCTGAGTTTTCTTAAGATGTCTATAGTATTTACAGCATTGCCATTAAATTCTTTGTAATTTTTAGACAAGTATTGTATTAAGCCAGTATGGCTTAGAGTTTTATATCCGTCAAAATACATTACTGAAGTTATCAATTGGACAATAATCTCATAATATTCTTCAATTATTTTATATGATTTATCCCTTGGAAATAAAGGAATTATTTCATTCAACCTGTCTTTTGCCGTATTAAACAAATCTTTAGCCCGTATAATATCTTTGCTTATTTTAAATATCTCTTTCATCTATTCCTCCATAGATTATTCGTCCATTTAAAACATTAATTTTAATTGATTTATTTAATTTATTAAGATTTTCCACAAAAACAAGATTTATTTTCCTGTTCAATGATTTTTCAAATTTCTTCAGATTTATTTCTTTTTTAACTTTAGATAGTATAATAATGTCTATATCACTTGATTCTGTATCTTCCCCTTTTACATAAGAGCCAAAAATCATTATGGATTTAGGATAAAGAAGTTTGGCTATTAATTCTCTTAATTCATAAAGAGAATAAAAATTATATGCTTGTTTATAAAATATAAATTTCTCATTTTCTCTGTTTGCAACGAATCCGTCAAATGGCTTTGCTTTTGTTTTAACAATCAGATTATTTTTTTCAAGTTCTCTGATATGATTTCTGACAGACGTCGGAGCAAGATTGGTTTTTTTCCCAATTTCTCTTATAAAATGCATATTGGTTGGTTCTATAAAGAATACTCCAAGAACTTTTAATAAGCTACATTTTTGTATCATATGATACATTTATGTTTATATCTCTATATAAATGTTTCTATGGGAAGTTGAGGATTGTTTAGCATCTAATCATAAGACCTTTCTCCGTGCTCTACTACCATGGCAGAATTATTTTGAGGAGTGTATAATACTCTTTTGCCGTCAGGTAATATTCCAATATACTCTGGAGGAAAAGTGCCTCTCACTTCATGGGTTTGAACAAAAGAATTTAGGGGAATTTCTTCTAAAACTGAATCACGAATAATTCCGGAATCATCTCTTACCATACATTAATAATAATTTTTGGTTTTTAAGAATTGTTGTTTTGAAGGGGAAGGTGGTTGTTAAGGTTGGGTTATTGTAAAATTAATTACTTCTGAACTTCCAACATTTCCCAGTGTATCTACTGCATCAATTTCCAAAGTATGAGCCCCGTTTTGCAAGTTTAAATCGAAAGGAGTATTGCAAACAATTGGCTGAGGAGTTCCACCATCAATTATAGCACTACAACCACTTGGGTCTAAATTATCATCTAAATCAGCTTCATTATGTTGAACAGTTAACGGGCTATTAGATGATTGCCCTTCTGTTGGACTTTGAACTTGAACTGTTGGAGAGTATTCTTTTTCAAAAGATAATGCACTAACTTCATCTGCATTAGTATTTGTATAAACGAATCTTAACCAGTCAGCATCTTCAAATATTTCTACAGTTAAATTAAAACCTCTTGAAAGATTCAGAATTTCTCCATTAAAAAGAACATCTTCATTAAGTACTGTTTGATAATCCTCTGGTAAACTATTAAAAGTATGAACATGAGATGTAGTTCTGCTATCAAAATGCATTTCTTCTAATTCTAAAGGCACAAATTCTTCTGCAGAATTATGATGTGCTGCTTTAAAGACATACATTCGATTAGTGCTGTCTACACATATGGTAATAGGTAAACGAACTTCTAGAGAATCCCTTTGATAACCTCCTGAGATTTCATCTTTTAAGAATCTGTGAACAGTATTATTCAAAAGATCTGATACGAGAAAACCTCCTTCAATTTGAACAATTTTATACTGCATACTAAGAGGCAATGAACCAGCAGGAGTATCCGGAAATAAAGTCCCCAGATTTTCTCCTAAAGGTATGTCTGTTTCAGAAACTTTATCCTGGAGATTTGAATCAGTTGAAAGAACATAAGGATTTCTAGTAATCTGCCCATTGGATCTAGTTGGAAGCATTACAAAGTAGAATCTCCCATCATTGAATCTCTTAGCATCGACAATTCCTATTAAATTATTATCCTGAGGGTACTCAGCCCTTTGATAACTTCCAGTAATATCAGGAGAAAACTTTAAAGGTTGACCAGATACATTAGTAAAAAAGAGTATGTCTGTTGTTCCGGAAATAGTATTTAAAATAAGTCCTTGAGGAACTGAACCGTCTGCTGAATCAGCATATAGTGTTGTTAAGAATTTACCAATATCTTCCAAACCAAATGAAACAATTTGTTCTATCGGAGATGTTCCTGCAATAACCTCCTCAATTGTTCCAGTATATCTATTTAAGGTAGGGAAAATATCATAATTAAAACTTTGAGGAGCGTTATCTTGAAGGGAAGTTCCTGAAGTAAGTGTAGGTCTTGTTGCAAATACTTGCAAGTTTATATCAGTTGAGGATAAAGAATATATCTGGACTCCTCCTCGCTGTTGCTCAACTTTATGAGAAGACAAAGCTTCAGGCATGTAATTGGTTGCTAAGGTCAATGGTACTGAAGGATTTCTCAAACTATACCCACCACTCACTTGTTCCTCCTGTGCTGGCGGAGGGGTAATTATTTCTGTATCCCTACTAAGACATCCTCCAAATACTAACCCTGCACCCAAAAGTGCTGCAAGTCCAAGTGCCTTTAAACCCCTATAACTTGATTTTCTTCCAGAGTATTCCATAAAAAACCAAACTCAAACATCTATTTAAGATTTTCTGTTCGCGGTTTTGAGTTGGAAGGAGTGAAAGATAAACCAGTATTAATTGTAAATGTTTTTTCTATGCCCTATTCTTAAAACTATTATCTTGTTTGCAGAAACTAAAACATCCACTATTGCCCTGTAATCAGCAATTCTCAATCTCCATAATTTCTCCCCCTGCAATCTTTTTAGAAATCGGAACGGATTTTCCCTTATTGAATAAATTTTGTTTAAAATAATATCAGCATCTCTTTTTTGCAATTTCTTAATAAATTCCTTAGAACTTTTTGAGAGTTCAACAGAATACATTTTATCTAAGTTTCACACCCAATTCTCTTGCTACATCTTCAATGGGATAAATTTTTCCTTTCCTTACTTCCTCTAATGCTATTTTTATGTCTCTTATTTCTTCTTCACTAAGTGTCTCTTCTTCGATATTATCAATAAGATTATTCAAAAGTTCGCTATAAGATTGCCTTTCAAATTGTTTCAATGCTTTCAACCGTTCAAGAGTTCCAATATCCACCTGGATTGTTGTTTTTTTCATTATATAACTACTTATAATTGCTATATAAATCTTTCTTCAACACCAAGAATATGAATTATCTTTTGAACACATTTCTGTCTGCATATTTTCAATTTTTTGTTGGAGGTTTTGGTTTTGTGTTTGGAGATTCAGAAAAGTATTTAAATTCAAAGGTACAGATATTTGTATGAATAAAATAGGAATTAATATTGTTATAGAAAGGGAAAAAGTAAACTCAGAAGTTATTTTTACAGCTTCTAGCCCCGACATAAATGTTTTTGCGGAAGGAAAAAGCATAGATGAAGTGAAAGAGAAATTTGTAGAAGGGGTTAAAAACCATTTTGAAGCGTTTCCGGAGGAAAGAATATCCTTGATAAAAGAAAATAATTCTGAATTTGAAATGCCTATGATCCAAAAGATTTTCTTATAATTAATAAAATTCTTCTTTTGATATTCCTGTTAATCTGGATATTTTATTAAAAACTCCAATTGTTGTTAAAGGCAAGACAACTGTGATATGTATTTTTCCATTTGATAAAGAAACATGACTGCCTTTCCTACTTTTTATTTCATAACCGTGCTGCATCAATACTTTAATTATATTTTCACCCTTTATTACTTTTGGTGTTTTCATAATATACTAATAAAGAATCAATATTTAAAATGTTTTTGATTAAAATATTTTTCAACACCAACTATAAGAATTATCTTTTGTGCAAAGTTCCTGTTTTAGAAAATTCATTGTTTCTTTTTATGGTATAAATCCAAGATATAAACTATATTTTCATCTTTTTTGTAAGCATAAGACAATCTAAAAGGTTTAATATAAAGTTCTCTTGTGCCTTTCCTGACATTTCTCATCGGTTTTCCAACATCCGGGTTTTCGGAGATTTTCTTTATTTGTTTTTTTATTTTTGTTCTCAATAAATTATCTTTTAGTCGGGAGAATATCTCTGTAAATTTTTTATCAAATCGGATTTCTACCATTTTTCCATTTCTTCGAAAAGGTTTTCAGAATCAATGCTTATAAATTCCCCTTTCTCTATTCTTCCCCATGCTTCCTCAGTTCTTCTTGCAAATTCCAAGTCGTCTTTTATATTTTCAGTTAAGTTTTCAACTTTTTTAAGAATAATTCTGTCATCATCCCTGATTACTATTAAATTATCTCCTTCTTTAAGATTTTTCCTTAGATTTGCAGGAATTACTATCTGTCCTTTTGAGCTCATTTTTGTTATATCTAAACTAACCATGGTAAGACGTATCTTACTAGATTTATAAACTTTTCTTATTTTTCAACACCAACTATAAGAATTATCTTTTGTGCAAAGTTCCTGCTTTAATGTTAGAAGTAATCAAACTAAATCTTTGGTTCTTACTAAATTGATTCCTTTCAAATCTCTAAAATCTTTATCTTCACTCCAAACAAAACAATTTTCTTTAATACTTAATGCTAATATTTCTACATCTTTTTCATCTATTTTTCCAATAATTTCATCTGCATCTTTTATTTTGTCTTTGTAATATTTTTTAGAATAAATTTTTATTGGTAATAAAAATAATGCTTCTTTAATCTCCTCTTCATTAACCAAAGATTTTTTAGAGATTAATGAGATATATTTTCTAACTTCATCCATTGTATATTCCGAAGATATAAAATTAAATCTGTGGTCAAATAGGATATTTCTACTAATTCCTCCTATTAAAGCGGAAATAATCGGAGTTGCATCCACTGCAATTTTTATTTTCATTATCTCTTCTCAAAATCATCTAATATTTCTTTAGGACTAATTTTGTTATTTTTTAATCCTAATGCAACCTTATTACTAATTTGAAGAAATCTCTGCTTTTTTAGTTCAAGTATCTTATCTCTGACAGCTTCTTCTATAAATTCAGAATTTCCATTAAATCCGAGTTCAGATATAATCTTGTTTAGTTCTTCAGGCAATTTAATCTTTGTTTCCATAATTAAATCAGTTAGAAATAATATTTAAAACTTTCTAACACCAACTCCATTCGCCTTTAGAACACATTTCTGTCTGCATGTTTTCAATTTGCTTCTGGAGATTTTGATTTTGGATTTGCAAATCTTCAATCATGGATTGTTGTTCTTGGATTGCTTGTAAAGTTATCCATTGAATATCTCCATAATTTAATTTAAGATATCCATCCTCTCCCCTCACAACTAATTCAGGAAATATTTTTTGGACATCCTGTGCTATTAATCCTCTCTGCATACCTGTTGCATTAATAAATTTAAATTTTTTTATTTCTAATTTATTAATTTTATCTAAAATATTTTCAAAATTGCCGCTAGTTATATTTTCTTTTAATCTTACATCTGATGCACAAGAACCCAAACTACCTCCGTTATATACTAAACAACCCCAGCTTTTAGCTACGCTTCCAAGATTTTTCGCATTATCTGTATAAGGGGTTATATCATTTGCGCTAAATTGAAAAGTATTGGTAGTATCAGACATCATAATAAAATTGGTGCCATCATTATAAAATGTCCATTGGATACCCTCTTTATCTTCAAGACTAAGAGCAGGATTTGTAGAACCACTAATTTCTAATAATGCGTCTGACGATCCGGAGGTTAATTCAGGCGAAGTCGTCCCGATGCCGACTTCTCCTCCTCCCAGAATAGTCATGAAATTTGTATTACCATCAGAATCTTGAAATTGATATGCAGTTTCTAAAGAACCCAAGTCAGAGGGTGCTCCTTGTGTGTTTACTTTTCCTGCTCTAAATACAACGGCAGGGACGGTGTCTGTAGGGTCAACTGCTCCAATATACCCTCTTAATCCCATTCCTGTACCTGTACCTGCGTCTGAATATCCTGTTATAATTCCGCCACCAACAAGGGCACTCCAACTACCAATAGATACGAGAACCTCATTATCTACTTCTGTAAAAGTATGACTTACGTCATTATCACTTAGGGTAATTTGGGGGTTGCTTCCCGCACTTGTAAATACATCTAATTGACTTCTCGGCGAAGTCGTCCCGATGCCGACGTTTCCGCCATCCCTCATTAAAATTAAGGGTCTTGCAGAACTTTCAGTTTGTATCAAAGCATATTCTTTATTTGTTCCTGCTGTTCCAGACAACCTTAATTGTGCTGTTGCATTTCCTGTATAAATTCCATAAGCATTTGTATTTGTAAAAACATCAAGAGGAACATTTGGCGAAGCCGTGCCGATGCCGACTCTGTCAT
>JBDRNS010000006.1:0-2661 GCA_043810865.1 archaeon
AGGATTTAAGATTAGTTCATGGGATTTTCTTGATGAGTATCTCGCCCTTCATGAAAGAAGAGACAAAGGGAAAACAGATGATTCTCCGACGTACATAAATGATTTGGTTGCAGGAAGGCCTGTTTTTTCACATCCATCCAGGTCAGGAGGTTTTAGATTCAGGTATGGGAGGAGCAGAACGAGCGGGTTTAGTGCAGCTTCGATGAATCCTTCTACGATGGCTGTAACAGATGGTTTTATTTCAATGGGAACTCAGTTAAAAATCGAAAAACCAACAAAAGGTTGTGTTATTACTTCGTGCGATTCTATTGAAGGTCCTGTTGTAAAACTGTTTAACGGCAGTGTAAAAAAATTAAAGACAAAAGAAGACGCAAGAAAATTTTATCCGGATATTGATGAAATAATTTATCTTGGAGACATTCTTTTTCCGTTCAGCGATTTGAGAAACAGGAATCATGTTCTTATAAAACCAGGTTATGTTGAAGAATGGTGGGGACTTGAACTGGGGGAGAAAAACTTGGTAAAAAAATTTGATCCTTTTACCATATCTTTTGAAGATGCAGTTAGTGTGTCTTCTGCATGTAATATCCCTCTGAATCCAAAATTTATTTTTTACTGGACAGAAATTTCAAGAGAACAATTTTTATCACTTATTTCCTGGCTGGAACAGGCAAGGTTTGCAAATAAAAAGATAATTTTTCCCTACCTGAAAAGTTTTCAGGAAAAATTTGCAGACGGAAAACGTGCTTTGGAACTTCTTGGAATTGAACATGAAGTAAGTATCGAAAATGTTGTGCTCTCATCGGAAAACAGCAAGTCCTTACTTGCTAATTTGGGAATTGATTTTTCTCTTTTGGACGAAGAAGGTTTTGTTAAAGATAAAAGATTGAAAATTGAAGAAAAATTAATAAAAAAAATTTATGGAGATTTGAAACCAAATGCATCCGGAGAAGAAATCCTGGAAATTATAAACCAATTTTCAAAATTTGAAATAAAAAATAAGGCAGGCGATTTTATTGGTGCAAGGATGGGGAGGCCGGAAAAAGCAAAATTAAGAAAACTTGTCGGAAGTCCGAATATTCTTTTTCCCGTCGGGAGTGAAGGGGGACGACTAAGAAGTGTTAATGCCGCATGTGAAGCTGGAAGAGTAAGAAGTGCGTTTCCTATTTTTTTCTGCAGAAAATGCAATCATGATACAATTTATCCTGTTTGTGAAAACTGCGACGAGAAAACCGAAAAAGTTTTTTATTGCTTTGACTGCAAGAAAAGATATCCCGGAAAGTGTCCTGAGCACAAAAAAGGAACAAGTTTTTCAAACCAAACGCTGGACATGAAATATTATTTTCAGAAAGCAGTTGAGAAATTAGGCATATTAAAAACAGATATTCCTGTTTTGGTGAAAGGTGTCAGGGGGACGAGTTCTTCTGAACACAGCATTGAAAATCTTTCTAAAGGGCTTTTGAGGGCTATTTATAATCTGCAGGTTAACAAAGACGGGACAATAAGATATGATGCAACAGAACTTCCCGCTACTTCATTTAAGCCGAAGGAGATTTCAGCAAGCGTAGAGCAACTCAGAGAATTAGGGTATGAAAAAGATATTTTTGGAGAAGAACTTTTGAACAACGAACAGATACTTGAACTTAAACCGCATGATGTTATTCTCCCGTCTTCTCCGGAGTCGGGAGATGAAAAAGCCGATGATGTTTTTTTAAGAACAGGGAGTTTTATCGACGATTTGCTCGGAAGATTTTACGGCATGAAACCCTTTTATAATTTTAGGAAAAAGGAGGATTTAATCGGGCAACTTGGAGTTTGCATGGCTCCGCACAATTGCGCAGGAGTTATCTGCAGATTTATAGGATTTTCAAATGCACAAGGATTGTTTGCATCGCCTTATATGCATGCAGCGATAAGAAGAGATTGCGACGGAGATGAAGCAGCAATAATGCTTTTACTGGATGTGCTTGTTAATTTTTCAATCGAATTTCTGCCAAAGCACAGGGGAGGGACACAGGATGCGCCTCTTGTTCTTAACGGAAAAATTGATGCAGGAGAAGTTGACGATCAAATTCTTGATTTGGAAATAATTGACAATTTTAGATATCCTCTTGAACTTTACAAGTTTGCAGAGCAGAGAAAACATTCTTCTGAACTGAAATTGCCGAACATAAAATTAGCGCTGAAAGAAGATAAAGATCCTTTTGTTGGTTTGGGTTTTACGCACAGCACTGAAAATTTTAACAACAGTGTTCTTTGCTCGTCTTACAAATCACTTGCAACGATGCAGGATAAATTAAAACATCAGATGGAACTTGTTGAGAAAATCCGCGCTGCAGACACGACTGATACTGCGCGACTTGTTATTGACAGACATTTTATCAAGGATATGAGGGGAAATTTAAGAGGGTTTTCGACGCAGTCATTCAGGTGCGTCGAGTGCAATGAAATCATGAGAAGAATTCCTCTGTCAGGAGTTTGCGTTGCGTGCAGAGGGAAAATAATTTTTACAGTGAATGAAGGGGGAATAAAAAAATATCTAGAGCCGGCAATAGGGCTCGCCGAGAAATACAATGTTTCTCCTTACATGAAACAAAATTTGGAATTAATTAAGAGATACATTGACAGTATCTTTGGAAGAGAAACAGAAAAACAGGAAGC
>JBDRNS010000007.1:0-15761 GCA_043810865.1 archaeon
AATCATACCGGTTCGGGCTTGCACCAATTTATTGATCCTGAAGACAAAAGCGAATATCTTTTCAGCGATTTTGAGCCGTATCAGGCGCACAGAATGTTTCCTTGTTTTGACCAGCCGGATTTGAAAGCTGTTTTTAATCTAACTGTTGAAGCACCGCGTGATTGGGAAATTATTTCAAATGAAAAAGGAAATGTGAAAAAAGGAAAGACAAAAATTGCCAAATTTAACGAAACAAAAAAAATAAGCACGTATCTTTTTCATGTCAGTGCCGGGAATTACGAATATTTTGACGATTCTTACAAAGGCATGAGAATGAGAATTTATTTCAGAAAAACCATGAAGAAATTAATTCCCAGAGAAGAAATGTTCAGGGTTACAAAACAAGGATTAAAATTTTATTCAAATTTTTTTAATTATCCTTATCCTTTTAGTAAATATGACCAGATTTTTGTGCCGGAATTTAATTCAGGCGCCATGGAAAATCCGGGAGCAATTACATTTACGGAATCGTATCTTGTGAGGCATAAACCGACGAGAACTGACAGGGCGAAACTTGCAAATACAATTACCCATGAAATGGCGCATATGTGGTTTGGCGATTTGGTTACAATGAAATGGTGGGATGACTTGTGGCTGAATGAAAGTTTTGCTGATTTCATGTCTTATCTTGTGATGGTTAAGGCGACGGATTTCAAGGATGCGTGGGAGGATTTTTACGCGAGAAAAAGTTGGGCTTATTATCAGGATCAATTAATCACGACGCATCCGATTGTTGCAAATGCCGAGGATACTGATATTGCTTTTGCAAATTTTGACGGAATAAGCTATGCAAAAGGAGCGAGTGTTTTGAAACAACTTATGTTTTACATAGGCGAAAAAAATTTCAGAAAGGGTGTAAGAAATTATTTCAAGAAATATCAGTGGCAAAATACAGAGCTGAAAGATTTTTTAAAATGCTTGGAGGAAGTTTACAAAGATGACGTTGCAAAATGGTTTGACAACTGGATAAAAACAACCGGAGTTAATTCAGTAACTGCAGACATTAATTTTTACAAAAACAAATTAAATAATTTCAGGATAATTCAGAAACCGTCAAAGCACAATAATCTTTTGAGAAGGCACAAGACGCAGGTGGCTGTTTTTTATGAAAAAGGGAAAGAAGCTCGCCCCAAAATTATCAAAATAATAACCTATAAGAATTCAAGCACAGAAATTCCTGTGAATCATTCAAAAAATAATTTTGGTTTTGTTTTTCTGAATTACGGTGACTGGGATTATGCAAAGGACATTCTTGATTCCTATTCGCTGGAGTATGTGAAGAAAAATATCTTCAAGGTGAAAGATTCACTTACAAGACAGATGCTTTACGGCTGTTTGTGGAACATGGTTCGCGACGCTGATTTTAATCCGTCTGATTTTTTGGACATGATTCTTGCTAATTCTCAGAAAGAAGAGAATTTGCTTCTGCTTGAGAGGTTGTTTTTGAGGACGAGAGTTATTCTGAATTATAATCTCGGAGATGAAAAATTTAAGGATTATTGCAACCGGTTTTTTGACTTGTCATTTAAAGTTTTAGAATCGAATGCAGGAATGGAAATAAAGGATACATGGTTTGGTTTGCTGAATTTTGTTTTCTCTGGAACGAGCAAGGACAGAATTGATAAGATGGTTAAAGTTCTTGAAGGGAAAATTAAATTCAAGAATTTCGAATTTGATCAGGATAAAAAATGGGATTTGATAATAGGGCTTGCAATTGCTGAAGACAAAAGAATGGGCCGGTTTCTTGAGCGGGAAAAAAAGATTGATGACAGCGACAGGGGGAGAAAGAAAGCGGCTGTTGTTGAAGCAACGAAAATTGCAAACAAGAAAAAGTTCTGGGAACTTTATATTAAAGGCGACGGGAAAAGTTTGGATTACATCAGAGAGTCGATGGACGGATTTTTCTGGAGAAACCAAAAAGAGAAACTCAGGAAGTATATCAATTATTTTTTCAGAGACGCATTAAAAGTTTTCAAGAAGTTTGACAAATATTATGCCAAGGCATTTTACTCAAATCTTTTTCCAATGTTATATGTTGAGAAAGAAACGCCGGAAAGAGTGCGAAGGTATCTTAAGAAAATTAACGGCAAGAATAAGCTTCTTGAAAAATATGTTAAAGAAGGAGTTGATGATTTGGAACGGGCTTTGAAAATTCGGGAGAAGTATGGTTAGGTAAAGTGGCCCCTACTACTCGCGACCCTGCTCAAACTTTTACTTTTCGCTTCGCAATTATTTTTCGCGAAATCGCTCGGGATTTGAATTCAAATCATTATTCACTAAATGCAATTTCGCTCCGCTCAATTTGCAAATGGCCCCGAAGGGATTTGAACCCTCGACACCTGGATTTCTTCGTTTTCTCGAAGAGACATCTGTAGTTTCTTTGAGCGCAGTTCATAAGAGTCCAGTGCTCTGACCAAGCTGAGCTACGGAGCCAATAGAGCCATTTATTTTTTAACAAGAACAAGTTTAAAACTTTAACTATAATCTCTCCAGGTGTATTCGCATTTTGGATTTGTGCATTTGAAGAATTTTGTTTCTGCCTCGTCGCCTGAACGGGTTTGAACAGCCCAGAAATATGCTTCCTTGTTTTTGCATTTTTTGCAGGTTTCAATTACTATCGGGAGCGTTTGCGGGGTTTTGCTTGAAACAACTGCAACTTCCTTTATCCCTTCTATTTTTTCACTTGTGTTTATTTTAACTTTGTCTTTAGAAGAGTAATTACATCTCGGACATCCGAATTTTTTTGTTTTTTGCACGAGAACCGCGCCACACCTTGGGCAAAATTCCATTTTTCTTATAAAAAGTTTGTAGTTTTTACGAAGGAGTGTTTAAAAAAGTTTGCCTTGCTAGAGCACTATTCTTAGAGAGTAAAAGCAAAATTGTAAAAATGGATTTTAATTCTCGCTGCAAAATCCTCTTTCGTTTTGAGGTTTTTGGTGTTCAAAGAAAATCAGTTTTACCCACCCGAAATATGGTGCTATTTTTAGAAGTGGTTTTCCTACTAATTGATTTTCGCGAATATTTTTTTCAAAGCTTAACTGCCCGTTATTGTTGTCACCGATTGTTGAGAAAATCCTTTCGTTATTTTGCTCTTCTATTTTTATTATCCTGTGGATAACCGGATTTTGCTGTCCTGCACTGAAAATTATCACGTTGCCGACTTCAAGTTTATCGGGATTTGCACCTACGACAAATAAGATATCTCCCTTGTTCAGCCCTTTCCTAAAAATGAAATCTTCAAAAGTTTGTTTTTCGATTTCAAAATCACTGTACTTGTCTTCGTGCTTTTCAAACCATTTGTCAAAGCTGGAAATCAGGTTTCCATTGTGATACATTGAACATGATTCGACAATTGCGAGAGGCAATGGCGTTCCTGTTACAAAACTTAGTGCAGGAAAGAAAATAAATTTTATGAATATAAAAATAAAAATTATTGAAAATAACCAGCCCCTGAAACTATCGTCTTTCCAAAGCAAAAACCAGAATTTATTCCAGAGTTTTTTTGTTTCAGTTAATATTTTTTTTAAGTTCATTTCACCCCGCCGCCAGCCCCCACCACCCACCCTAAGAGTGTTAATATTTGGGTGTTGATTGGCTGAAGAAAAAAGTGAAAGGTGTTTTTAAAATGTTGGAATAGTTAAACTTATAAGTGCAGAGATGATAATTTTTTTGAGGTGTAGGCCTCAGACCTTTTTCTGAGAAAATCATGGAAGCGCAAATTGAACTTAGGAAAGTGCATAAGAAGTATCGTATGGGTGATTCAATCATAAGTGCGGTCGCAGACGCGAGTTTGAAAATTTCCAAGGGTGATTTTGTTGCGATTATCGGGCCGAGCGGAAGCGGGAAAAGCACGATGATGAATCTTGTCGGTGCTTTGGATGTCGCGAGTGAAGGGGAAATTTTTCTTGACGGACAAAACATAGAGCATCTTGAGGAATCAGAGTTAGCACAGATACGGGGAAGAAAAATTGGATTTGTTTTTCAGACATTTAATCTTATTCCGACGCAGACAGCACTTGAAAATGTAATGCTTCCGATGTTGTTTCAGGGAATTGAAAAAACAGAGAGAGAAGAAAGAGCGAGAGAATTGCTTGAGAAAGTTGGTTTGGGAGAAAGAATGAATCATCTTCCGGGAGAGCTTTCAGGAGGACAAAGGCAGAGAGTTGCTATTGCGAGAGCTTTGTCAAATAATCCTGATGTTATTCTTGCAGATGAACCGACGGGAAATCTTGATTCAAAAACAGGAGACGAGATAATAAATCTTTTCAGGAAACTTAACAGCGAGGGGAAAACAGTTATTGTTGTTACGCATGACAATGAACTTGCGAAGAAAACAAAAAGAATTATAAAGCTAAAGGATGGGAGAATTTTATGAGAATAATAAGATTGCTTGTTTTGATAATCTTGATTGTGCAGATATTTTCTTTAGTTGCTGCGCTTAGTGTTAAATCAGTTTCCACAGAACCGCAGGAAGTTGCGCCCGGAGAAATTGTCAAGATGACAATAAAACTTGAAAATAATTTGGGATATGACTTGGAGAGTGTTGATGTTTCTCTTGTCTTGAGCGGGGTTCCTTTTGCTCCTAAAGGAAGTTCTTCTGATTTTTCAAGTGAAATTGACGATGATGATTCTGAGTCATTTAATTTTGAACTTATTTCAAGCGCAGATGCAATTGCCGGTGCTTATGAAATTCCTGTTCATGTTAATTACCAAAAATCAGGGGACAATCTGACTTTGTCAAAAGATTTTTCTGTCTCAGTTATCGTGAATGCAAAACCGGATTTGACTTTGAGTTCTGAAGGATTTTTAATAAAAAACCAGAAAAATGAAATTGAAATAAAAGTCACGAACATTGGCTTGGGGAAGGCGAAGTTTCTCGAGGTTGAGCTAGGTGGTTCGGGATTGTATGATATTTTAAGTTCAAATAATATTTATGTGGGGGATTTGGAGAGCGATGATTTTGACAGTGTTAGTTTTGATGTTTTTGCAAAGCAAAACGGAATGCTTGAGTTTCCGATAACTTTGAATTACAGGGATGCAATGAACAATCAGATTACAGAAGCAAAGAAAATTTTGATTAAGTCGTATGATGCTGAAGAGGCGCAGTCGCTCGGGCTTGTAAGCAAAAGCAATACATTGATTTATGTTTCTGTTGCTGTCTTAATTCTCGTTGCGTGGTTTTTCTGGAGAAAACTAAAGAAGAAAAAGAGAAAGCAATAATGATTATTGATTTTCTGAAACTCGGGCTGAACAATCTTATGCGAAGAAAACTGAGGAGCTGGCTTACAATGATTGGAATTTTTATAGGAATTGCGGCGGTTGTTTCACTTATTTCTTTGGGGCAGGGTTTGCAAAATTCTGTTAATCAGCAGTTTGAACAGCTTGGGAGAGACAAGATTATAATTCAGCCGAAAACCCTAGGAGCACCGGGTTCTTCCAGTTCAAAAGATTTGATTCTTACAACAGAAGATTTAGATACGATAAAAAATGTTAACGGAGTTGAGAAAGCGGCGGGAATGCTTTCAAAAACAGCGAGTGTGAAATTCAGAGAACAACTTAATATTGTTTTTGTAATCGGAATTGAGCCGGACGACCAGGATGTGCTCGAAGGAGTTCAGTCATATCATGCAGAGGAAGGAAGATTGCTGAAAAGCGGAGACAAGTTTAAAGTTGTTGCGGGGAACAACCACATTTTTGGAAATTTGTGGAGCCACGGACTTAAAATAAAAAATAATGTTGAAATTCTCGGGCAGAGTTTTAGCATTGTCGGTGTTTTTAAAAAAGTCGGAAATCCTTTTGATGACAATGCAATTTATATGCCGAAAGAAACCATGAGGCAGGTTTTTAATTTGGGTAATGAGGAAAGCCAGATTATCGTAAAAGTTTCTTCTGAGTTTGAGCCGGGAAAAGTTGCAGATGACATAAAAAGAAAACTTAGAAAAGAAAGGGGAGAGAAAGAGGGTGAGGAGACGTTTGATGTTCAGACATCAGAGCAGTTGCTTCAGACATTTCAAAATGTTTTTGGAGTAATTCAATCAGTTCTCGTCGGGATTGCTGCGATTTCGCTTTTAGTCGGAGGAATCGGGATAATGAATACAATGTATACTTCTGTTCTTGAGAGAACTAAGGAAATCGGAACAATGAAAGCAATCGGCGCGACGAACAATCAGATTCTGCTTTTGTTTTTGTTTGAGTCAGGACTTCTTGGCTTGGTTGGAGGATTTATCGGCACGGGAATAGGAATCGGACTTGCGAAAACAGCAGAATATTTTGCAGCGCAGGCATTGGGAAGTGATTTGCTGAAAGCAAGCATGAATCCTTTAATTTTCGTCGGTGCGTTGAGTTTTTCATTTGTGATTGGCTCTTTGTCAGGATTGCTTCCTGCAAGACAAGCAGCGGGTTTGAAACCTGTTGATGCGCTGAGGTGGGAATAAAAATATAAAGTTGTGAAAGTTTTTAGAGAAAATGAAATTAATTTTAATAAGACATGGTGAAACAATTGAAAATAAAAAAGGTATTTTAATGGGGCAGCTTCATGGGACTTTGTCTGATGAAGGAATTGAACAAGCAAAAAAAGTTGCTAAGAGATTAAAAGATGAGAAGATAGATGCAATTTATTCCAGCGATTTAACCCGTTCGTTAGAAACCGCTAAAGAAGTAATAAAATATCATCAGGATATTCCTATGCATATTGTAAAGGATTTAAGGGAAAGAAATTTTGGGGAACTTCAAGGCAAAACGAAAATAGAAATTGACTGGAAATGGTATATGGCTTCTGATAAGAGAATTCCTAATGGGGAAACAAACGAGGAGATTTATCAAAGAGCTAAAAAATTTCTTGATAAAATTATTCATGAACATAAAAATGACACGGTTTTATTTGTATGCCACGGCGGAATAGGAAAATTTTTAATTGGAGTAATAACCAACAAAAAACCTGATGAAGTTAAAGATTTGGAAAGTTTAGAGAACACGAGTATCAGTATTTTTGAGATTTCTGAAAATAAAAAACATAAAATTCATTTATTTAACGATATTGAGCATCTAAAGATTTAATTCTTCATCACCAAAACATTTATAAATATCTACTTGCTGTGTATACGTAAAGGTGTATACTCTAATCTGCACCTCCTTTCATCGCCACATTCAAAAGATGTGGCTCATACTCAAAATGACAAACGATATATTTGACAACAAAATACTTTGCAGAAAATGCGACAAGCCGATGGAAAAGGCAAAGGTAGCAAGAAACGGATTTCTTTTAAGAGCATTGGTTTGCAGGAAATGCAACGAGAAAATAGTTCATCCTGTTGACGAGGAAAAATACAATAAATTTTTAAATTTGAGAAACAAGCAATTCAGCGTGAAGATGCGACTTGTGGGAAACAGTTATGCTGTCTCAATTCCCAAAGAAATTGTTTCATTCATGAGCAATCAGAGGAAAATGATGGACGACATGGTGCGATTGTGCTTTGAAGACATGGGACGACTGAGTTTGAACTTCGGCAGGAACAAAGATATACTAAATGAAGAGTTGAGGAGGAGAAAATGAGAAAGACATTTAAATCTGATGATGGTAAAACAAAAACAGTAGTTACTGACTTTAGCTTGGCTAATAGAATACGTTCGGGGATTTCAGATTTAGTTAGAAGAATTCTTTTAGATACACAAACTTTTTCTCTTACTATTAATGTAATAAAAACCCCTAAAGGTTATGAGTATGACATTGATTATGGAAATGCTAGGCTTCCTTTAGATGATGTTGCTTATTTACAGGAAGAAGCGAGAAACGCTGCCAACAGTTTTATTAAAGCAAACCCTTCAAATACAGGTGCAACACTAAAACACACTAATTATGTTAGTGAGTTTGATCCCTTTGGACTTAGAAAAAGATTGTGGAGGTATCTAACAATTTAAAATGCCAGATAAAAAAACAATTCAGTTGAAAGTTGTCGAGGCGTTGCAGGACGATGCCTATAAAGGAATTGCGAGAGTTGATTCTGAAATTATGCGGGCTCTTGATATCAGGAGGGGAGATGTTATTTTGATTAAAGGGCACAGGGAGACGGTTGCGATTGCGGACAGGGCTTATCCTGCCGACGTTGGCGAGGGAATTATAAGAATTGACGGAATTATCAGAAGAAATGCTAAAACGGGTTTGGGAGATGTTGTTACAATTTCAAAAGCAGATGTAAGAGAGGCAAAGAAAATCATGATTGCACCTGCGCAAAAAAATGTAATGGTTCAGGGCGAACCGGAAAATTTGAAGCGCGGGCTTTTGGGAAGAGCTGTTGCAAAAGGAGACATTGTTGTTCTTGGCGGAGTGCAGAGAAGAAGAGATTTAATTTCAGACGAGTTTGGCGACTTGAATGATATTTTTGGAAATTTGAATGATATCTTCGGAGGAATGGGTTTTGGAAATCTTGGCGGAGGAATTGCACAAATTAAATTTATGGTTGTAAATTCAAATCCAAGCCAGCCGGTAATCATAACTGAAAATACAGAAGTGACTTTGAATCCAAAGGCGATTGAAATCAGCGACGAGAAAATTCCCGAAATTAATTATGAAGACATCGGCGGATTGAGGGAGGAAATAAAAAAAATTCGTGAAATGGTTGAACTGCCGATGAAGCATCCTGAAATTTTTGAGAAGCTGGGAATAGAACCGCCGAAAGGTGTTTTACTTCACGGGCCTCCCGGAACAGGAAAGACACTTTTGGCGAAAGCAGTTGCAAATGAATCAGAGGCGAATTTTATTTTGCTTAACGGGCCTGAAATCATGTCAAAATATTATGGAGAGTCAGAGAAAAAAATAAGAGATATTTTCGAGGAGGCGGAGAAAACCGCGCCGACAATTATTTTCATTGATGAGATTGATGCGATTGCAACGAAGAGGGAAGAGACGATGGGAGAAGTTGAGAGAAGAGTTGTTTCACAGTTGCTTACAATGATGGACGGGCTTAAAAGCAGAGGGAAGGTTATTGTTATCGGAGCAACAAACAGAGTTAATTCTCTTGATCCTGCGCTTAGAAGACCGGGAAGATTTGACAGGGAAATCGGAATAAATGCTCCTGATAAAGAAGGACGACTTTCAATTTTGAAAATTCACACAAGGGGCATGCCTTTGACAAGAGATGTGAAACTTGATGAAATTGCTTCTTTAACTCACGGATTTGTCGGGGCTGATTTAGAATCGTTAACCAAAGAGGCGGCAATGAATGTTTTGAGAAAATATTTTCCGCAGATGAAACTTGACAGCGAGGAGCAAATTTCGCAGGAAATTCTGGAGAAACTTGTTGTAAAGCACGAGGACTTTGAAAATGCAATGAAAGTAGTAAGGCCGAGTGCAATGAGAGAGGTCTTGGTTGAAACACCGAATGTAAAATGGGATGATGTTGGGGGATTGGATGGAATTAAACAGGAACTGAAAGAAGTTGTTGAGTGGCCGATGAAATATCCTGAGAGTTTTACAAGAATGGGAATTAGGCCGAGCAGGGGTGTTTTGCTTTACGGGCCTCCGGGAACAGGAAAGACACTTTTGGCGAAGGCAGTTGCAAAAGAGTCAGAGGCGAATTTTATTCAGGTAAAGGGCCCAAGTTTATTGAGCATGTGGGTTGGAAAATCAGAGGAAGGTGTGAGAAAAATTTTTGAGAGAGCAAGACAAGTCGCACCGTGCATTGTTTTCTTTGATGAAATTGATTCGCTTGCAGGCAAGAGGGGAATTGATACAGGGACGAAAGTTACTGAGAGAGTTTTGAATCAGATTCTTGCAGAAATGGACGGCTTGGAGGATTTGAAAGATATTCTTGTCGTCGGTGCAACCAATCGTCCTGACATGCTTGATGCTGCGTTGTTGAGACCGGGAAGATTTGACAAAATACTTTTAGTAAATGCGCCGGAAGAACAGGGAAGAATTAACATTTTAAATATTCACACTCAGAAAATGCCTCTTGCAAAAGATGTAAGCATTAAAGAACTCGCTAAAAAAACAATCGGCTACACCGGCGCGGATTTGGAGTCATTGACAAGAGAGGCGGCAATGTTGGCTTTGAGAGAATCCATTGATTCCAAGCAAGTCAAGAAAAAGCATTTTGAAGAGGCGCTGAAAAAAGTCAAGCCGAGCGTAAGCAAGCCGACAATTGAAGTTTACAAGAAAATTGAGGAGAACTTCTTGAAGAGCGCGAAATCAGCTGTTCCTCAGACAGGAAATTATTTTGGGTGATGTTATTAACTCAAAGTAGTAACAAATAGGAAGATTTTTAAAGAATTCTTTTGTTGGGTTTTTATGGAAAAATATGAAAAGGAAACAAGAACTCATGAGCAACTTCTTGAATTTGCCGCAAGATGTTTCAGAAGTAAATTGGAAGGGGAGCCAGAGGCATGCCTATCATGTGATGGTTTTAATTATAATTGCCTTTATTATGTTCCTATAAGTAAAGCTCTTGGTTTAGAAAATGGAAGACGAAGTTAGAGAAAGATTGGAAAAGATGATTGAAGAAGGAAAGGATTCTAATAAGATTTTGACTATTTGTATGGTTGGAAAAGGAATAAAATACGGCGAGGAAGAATGGTTTAACAGAGATGAAGATTCAGAACTCTATGATGGTATTATGGTTGTATATAAAACTCCTGCGCCAAATGAATCATCTCCAAGAATTAGTCATGGAATATGCAAGAAACATTTTGATGAATATGAATAATCATTTCGTCGTTACTAAAACCGAATTTTCTTCAACTAAAATTGTATGTTCTGTTTGCGCGACTTTTCCGTTTCCTGTTTCAATCAACTGTGCGTAGCTATGGAGATTTCCGTTTTCTTCAAGCTGTTTTAATCCGAGAAGAGCCCGAGAACCAAGATTTTTTACAATCCAGCGCGCGCAAAACGGATTTGTGTTATACTCTTTTTTTATGAATTCCAAAACCTCGCGCGCAATTGGGTTTCTAACATTTTTATCATCAATCAGCAAATAAACTCCTGATGGTTTTCCGTCGCGAACTCGTCCGTTTCCGTTTGTTGAGAATGGTTCTATTGCATACAATCCCGGATTTATTTTTGTTTTGCTTTTGTTGTCAAAATTAGGAATTGAAACGCCTGCATGCAAATTGTTTTGCTCTATGCTGTGTCCTGAGAGATTTACTATCGGGATTAAGTTAAATGAATCAATTGCTTTATGAATTTCCTTGCCAATCTCAGAGACATCAACATTATTTTTTATTGTTTTGATTGCATTTTCAAGTGCCAGTTCAGAAGCATGAATTATTTTTTTATTTTCTTCCAAGTTTTCCAAGTCAATTGAAAATGCTGTGTCTGCAATCCAACCACCAATATGCGCGCCCATATCTACTTTTAACAATCCATGCGCAAGAGCTTTGTCATCATGTGAAGGCGTGCAATGTGCTGCTTCATTATCAATGCTTAAGCAAGTAGGGAATGCGGGCTTTGCTCCTAACTCAAAAATCCGCGATTCAATTTTGTCTGCAATTTCAAGAAGAGGCATGTCTTTTTTTATGAAATTTCTTGCTTCCTCGCGAACCTGCGATGCAATTTTTCCCGCTTCAAGTATTTTTTGTTTGTTGATGTTCATGTTTAAGAAAAAGAAAAGCGGTTTTTAAGTTGTTTGCTTTTAATATCAAAATTTACGTTCGCTCTGCTCACGATTAATTGCTCCGTGCCAAACTTCGTTAAGGCACTTCGCTAAAAAATAATTAATGTGTTAAAACTTTTTTACAAAGAATTTAGCTAAGGCGGTTTTGGAATAATCAATATCTGAACGAAGGGAAGGAAATTAAAAGCGAGCACGAAGTGCGAGCTATTAAGATTTTTCCTTAAGTCGTCTGCTCTTAGGGATGAAGTTTGTTATTTTTTCCTCCGACGCTTTTCCGCAGCCGAGGAAGTCGTCGTTGTGTTTCATTACAACAAATCCTTTCATACCTGTTTTTACATTCAGTTCGTGCCCTTTCATCCAGTCCTCTGTTTGCTCAGAATTCAGGGAAAAAATATTTTTATTAATTTGCTTTTTTAGAATTTGCGTTCCTTCTATGCTTAATCTTATGCTCCCATCTCTTTCTTCTTTTTTTGCAAAATAAATTCCGACTTTTTCAACAGGAACAATTGATTCAAGTTTTTTTATTTGTTCTTCATTATAATTTCCAGAAAACAAAAAGAGTTTTTCTTTTCCTGTTGCTGAAATTACATCCGGAATTTTTTTTATTCCAAATTGTTCATTTAATTTCTTTTCAATTTCTGTGTTTTCTCTTTTGCTCAGAATTTTAATAGATTCCATTTTTTCTCTTGATTTCCTCTGCTTTTCTTACCAAGTCAGATGAGGATTGTATCTTGTTTCCCAGGGAGTCAACCATTTTAATGTTGTTTTTTCTGCATGTTTCTGCCTCGGGAATTTCATAACTGAATCTGTCGCCGCCTTTTGCAAATATGTCCGGCTTTACTGCTTCAAGTGACTTGCAAACAGTTTTATCTTCGTCTATTGAAATAAAAACCTCATCAACAACTTTTAATGATTCTATAATTTTCTTTCTTTCTTTTGCAGGCATGAAAACGAAACCTTTCTTTTTTGTTGCCTGTTCGTCGGTGTTTAATATTACAACAAGTTTGTCACCGAGTTTTTTTGCAAGTTCAAAATATTCTATGTGTCCTACATGCAATGGATCGAAGTAACCTGAAACAGCGACTGTTGTCATTTTATATTATTGCCAGTTTGTTTTAAAAATATTATGATGTTTCATTTTAGTTTTGTTAATTTAGCAATGAAAAACCCTTCAGTGTCTGAAATGTGCGGATAGATTCTGCAGGAATTTTCGACTTCTTTATTGTAGTTCCCTCCCGCCCACCCTAAGATACCAGGCGAACATTTAACCGGCAAATTAATTTTTTCTATTTTTATATTTGAAAATTCTCTCAATATAAAATCCAAAACTTCCTCATTTTCCTCAGGAGAATGTGTGCATGTTGAATAGACAATTTCCCCTTTTGTTTTCAGGATTTCGATTGCAGACGAGAGAAGTTTTTTCTGCAGTTTTGAAAGTGACTTTACTGCGTGAATATTCCACATTAAAAATGTTTTCGGCGTGCTTCTTACTGTTCCTTCTCCTGAGCAAGGAGCATCTACGAGTATTTTATCAAAAAGGAAATTCTTTTCTTTTAATTTCCTGCATAAATCAATTCCGTTTTTTCGCGTTATTATTGTATTTGAGACACCGCAGCGTTCAAGGTTTGACGAAAGAATTTTCGTTCTTTTGAAATTTATTTCATTTGCAATCACAGTGCCTGAATTATTCATCATCGCAGCTATTTGCGTTGTTTTGCTTCCGGGAGATGCGCATAAATCCAAAACATGTTCGTTTTCTTTAGGTTTTAGAACAAGAGCAGGAAGCATACTTGCAAGTTCCTGGATATAATAATATCCGAGTAAATGTTCCAGACATCTTCCAAGTTCGCCGGGTTCTAGCGGAATTAATTTATTTTGTTTTAGTCCGCCACGTCCCCGTCCGCCGCCCCTAATTTGTCTCGCTTCGCTCGAAAAATCATTATTAATATTTGTATCTTCTCCGACACTTTTCTCATCAGCATATTTCCCCTCAACAATCATTATTTCTGGAAAATCCTTGAATGGTTGTTTAATTTCCCATTTTTTTTCAAGTTGTTTCTTTAATTTTTCCGGAGAAATTTTGAGGGTATTTGCGCGGATTGAGTTTACAGGTTTTTCCAAAATCTTTTTTGTGTATTTCTCATAATCTCTTCCAAGAAGTTCTTTCATGCGTTCGACGAAAAGAGGTTTTGGCTGGTAGTTGTGTTTCATCTAAGAAATAAATAAAAATACTTTAATTAGTTTTTGAACAAATTTATAAACAGTTTTTTCCTTTGTTTGTGATGCACCAAATTTGGCTTTACTCTCTGGCTAGTGTTTTTATCGTGAGTTTGATTTCTTTGATTGGAATTCTTACAGTTTCTATAAATCAAAAAAAACTGAAAAATTATCTCATTTATCTTGTTGCGTTTTCCGCTGGTGCTTTGTTTGGAGGAGCATTTTTGCATCTGCTTCCAGAGATTATTGAAGAGCAAGGGTTTAGCTTTATGATTTCCAGTTTGCTTCTTGGAGGGGTTGTCTTGTTTTTCTCACTGGAGAAATTTGTTCATTGGCATCATTATCATATGCCTGAGAAACCGAGAGTTCATTCTTTTGCAATCATGAATCTTATTGGAGATGGTTTTCATAATTTTCTCGACGGATTAATTATTGGGGCAAGTTATCTTATTAGTATTCCTCTTGGCGTTGCCACGACAGTTGCAGTTTCATTGCACGAGATTCCTCAGGAAATCGGTGATTTTGGCGTTTTGCTTCACGGAGGTTTTTCAAAAACAAAAGCCCTGATTTTTAATTTTGCATCTGCATTGCTGGCTGTTGTCGGAGTTGTTATTTCATTGATTCTCGGAAGTTATGCTGAAAATATTCAGTTCATAATTATTCCTATCGCCATCGGAGGATTTATTTATGTTGCAGGAAGTGATTTGATTCCTGAACTGCACAAACATTCAAGGGCTAAAGAATCCTTGCTTCAGTTAATCGCGTTTGTTGCGGGGATTTTGATTATGGTCGGGCTGATGTTTTTGGAGTGATTAAAACCACTTATCAATTCCTTTTTGCTTTTGCTTTTCTTTTATGTCGCGAAGTTTCTCAAGCTGTTTTTCTACCCTGTCCAGAGAGAAATCATGTTTGTTGACTAGGATTTCTTTTATTTTATCCTCGTTGATTTTACTGAATTTGAAATCAAATTTTTTCACATTTGCCTTGTGGAACAATTCAAAAACTTCTTTCCAGTCAAATTTGTCTTCTTCGGGCAAGGAAAGTAGTTTTTCCTCCACTTCTTTGAAAATTAAAACCGGTTGTTTATACTGTTTTACAATTTGCAGGGCTTTTTTCTGTCCGATTCCCGGAATTCCGCGGGGATTATAGTCAGTGCCGACTAAAATTCCGAGACAGATTAACTGATCCAAATTAATTTCAAGAGAATTCAAAACTTTTTCCAATTCAATCATTTCAGGTTTGATTTCAACCCATCCGGAAAATGTCTTTCTTTTTCGCGCAAGAGTTAAATTTCTTATAAGTTTCGGAGCTCCGAAGAGAAGTGAATCATAATCCTGACTCACACTTGCGTAGACATCTTTTTTTATTTTTGCAAGATAAGCTGCCTCTGCTTCTCCCTCGCTCGGTGCCTGGATAACTGCAATTCCCATTGCTTCCAGAAGTTCTTTTGATTCTGAAATCATTTCATCATTCAGACGAATCAACTGGCTGCCGTATCTTTTCATTCTCTCGAAATCTTCTTCCTGTTTTGCTTCTTCATATCTCTCTTCTGCCAAATCGCGGCTTTCTTTTCTTCTCCTGTTTGTTTTTACTTTTTGCTCGGGCGGGATTCCGTCGAAGACATAAACCATTTTCATTCCTTCTGAGAGAAGGTTTATGTTCCTGTAAAAAATTCCCGAGAGATGGCTTGTGATTCTTTTTTTGAAGTCCATAAGCGGCGTGCCGTCGGGTTGCCTTATTGTCGAAAGAAATTGGTAAAGTGTGTTGAAAGCGTCAACACAAACCATTTTTCCTTTTAGGGCTGAGATTTCAATTTCTTTTCTCGGAATGATTTCGCTGATGTTTAAACCCATTCAAAACAGAATGAACAGAAATATAAAAATCTTCTGAACGCATAAA
>JBDRNS010000008.1:0-20426 GCA_043810865.1 archaeon
ATGGAACTAAGAAAGATTTGAATCCTTTTGTAATGTCTAAAGAAGTAATAGGCGATCTAGACGAGAAAATAAAACATGATAGTAAAAAAACTATTGGTGGAAAACATGGCCATTTATTAAATAAAATTCCTCCTGGAAAAAATTATATTTATTATACTAAAGCGGGAGGTTGTAAAAAACCTTTGTTTAAAGATGTATCAAAATTTTGGACATTTTTGTTAAAATTAGACCCAAATCAACCATCAACAACAATACAGGCTCAGCCATGGAATTCGGTAGGACCATTTCATTGGAATAATCGTCAGTTAACTCTTTTGGAAATAAAAAGGATTCAAGGAATACCTGATAAATATTTTGTTTCGGGAGAGAAAGGAGTGAGAGATGAATATGCTTCTCCTGCTTGGATGCAAATAGGGGACGCTGTTCCGCCCAAATTAGCGGAAGTAGTTGGTAAACAAGTCATAAAATATCTATGATAAATTTATCTTAGATTTCAAAGTAACCAGTGTTGAAACCAGTTTCACCAAACTATTTTAATAGATAATTTCTCTTAATATTACATGAAAAAATTTATAGCATTTTTAACATCTGTGTTTTCAATAAATTTCGTCTCTGCACACTGTCCTCTCTGCACTATCGGAGCAGGTGCTGTTGCAGGCGGTGCTGTTTGGCTCGGCGTGAGCAAAGTAGTTGTAGCTTTGTTTTTGGGCGCTTTTGCAATGTCAATGGGTTTATGGTTTGGAAACATTGTTAAGAAAAAATATATTCCTTTTCAGAAAACAATTATAACTGCTGTTGTTTTTTTGACAACACTTCTTCCTTTACTGCCGCTTTTCAAGGCAATCGGTCCATTGTATCTTTCTTTCCTCGGCGAATACGGAACAACTTACGCTGTCAATTATTCTATAGCAACAAGTTTGCTCGGTGCAGGAATTCTTTTTACTTCGCCTTTGGTAAGCAAAGCAATAACAAAAATGAGAAAGGGAAAAATCCTGCCTTTCCAGGGAGTTATCATAACAATTTTATCTCTTTTAATAATCGGAGGAGTAATTCAGATTTTAGTTTAAGATGAAAACAAGAAGTTTTCACGTTTCCCTCACAGGAGTTCAGGAAAATGATTGATAATTTAAGTTTGATATTAATTGGTATAACCGCATTATTTGTGATACTGCTAATAATTAAGGAATTTTTGCCTAAAATGTCTAAAGATAAATTCTGCGTTATCTGTGCAAGCGTAAGTTTGACATGGATTGTTCTTTTAATTTTATATTTTCTCGGGATTTTCACAGACAAAATTATAATTGCAATTTTGATGGGCATGAGTGCATTAGGGTTGTTTTATTTAGTTTATGACAAATTAAGTGTTTTCAAGTTGCCTTTTATTTTAACTCTGATAGCTCTGATTTATTTTATATTAGAAAAGTTTGAACTTAACACAGTGTATTTCTTAGCAATCTTATGGTTCTTTTTCACATTAATTTATTTCTTTAAATCAAACAAAAACCTTCAGGTTTTTGCAAATAAACTTGTTGAATGCTGCAGAAAATGGTGAAAAATAATTCTGTCTTATACGGAATTCTTGCAGGGTTGGGTTTGTTGGTTTTTTACCTTACAATCCTATCTGTTTTTCAGGGAGTTAATTTCGCATTTTTGAATTTAAGGAGTTTGTGGTATTTGATTTTTCCTTTGGCAATTGGTTTTGGAACTCAAATTGGTTTGTATGCGTCGATAAAACACACTGCAACTCTTAACGGAATGGTTGCATCCACTGGCACGGTTTCAGCAGGGAGTATGGTTGCCTGTTGCTCACATTTTCTTTTGAACATAATTCCTTTTCTGGGTTTGTCAGGAATTGCTTTGTTTGTCATGAAATACCAGACAGCTTTTCTTGGCTTTGGAATTTTATCAAATTTTCTCGGAATTGGATTAATGTTGAATCATAAGAGGAAGATGAAATTAAATTGGAAGAAAGATTGTTGTAGATAATCTTAAGTAAGATACAATAATCTTTTTAAAAACATTATAAGTGTGATAATCATGACTGAAACAAAACAAAAAGCTGCTGAAGGGGTTGGGCTTTCAAGAAGAGATTTAATCTTGGGTGGATTTTCTGGACTTGCTCTTTCGGCATTATCATCACCGGGAATCTCCTTTGGAAAGAAAGCAAAACAAAATGATCTGTGGTGGGAAGTGAACTGGGATCAATATGCAGGTTCGGTTCTTTGTTATTTGAATCTTGAACCTTCTCTAGTTGATTATTACTTTGATGTCTCCAGAACAGAAGTGGGGGCAGGAACGCCGTCAAAAAAGAAAAGAGATTTTAATCATTTATATCCTGGAGATATTGTGCCCCTTGTAATGGAGAATATTCCAACTGAGAAAAGAGAATCTGTCAGAGGGGCTGTTGAATATCTTCTTTTGAAAGGTCATGAGAACAGGCATCCAGACAAAGAGGTGTTTAGAGTCCCATTTGCATTTTATAGGGCAGTAATTACACCTATATGAAAAATCAAGAAAAAGTTTTTTGATAGGACAATAAGAAAGGTAACCAGTTTCACCAAACCGTTTTTATAGAATGTTTATTTGTATATTTTATGAACAAAAAAATTTTAATATATGCTGCTCTTGGAATTTTAATCCTTGTCCTTTTGGTTTTTACATTTTTTCCAAATATGACTTACGCAATAAAGGACTTCAACAGGCAAGGGAGTTTGGGAAGCAATGATGATATTTGCTCTCCGCCTGCCGGAACAAGTATGGAAGAATGGAGAACTCACATGGGACATCATCCTGACATTTATAAAGAATGTTTAGGTTGATAATTAAATTGAAAGGAGGCAAAAATGAAAAATAACGAAACAATAATGTGGATTTTGATTGCAATAGCTGTGATTGTTGTTTTCAGCGGCTTTGGCGCAATGAGATTCGGCAGTTACGGATACGGCGGAATGAGGGGAATGATGTACGGCGGCTATGGAAGTGGCATGATGTTTTTCGGGTGGCTTTACGGAATTTTAATTCTGGTTGCCTTAGTGCTGTTCATCGTCTGGCTGTTCAAGCAAATACAAAATCCAAAAAGAAAATGAAAAAGATATTTTTAGTTTTTATATTAGCACTTTTCCTTAGTTTGACTTTTATTTCAACCCATGGCGAGGAGACATTTGCAGAAGCAGAATCAATAATTCAACAAAAAATTTCATGCGATGACATTACAGATGAGCAATTGGAAATTCTTGGCGACTATTACATGGAACAAATGCATCCTGGCGAATTACACGAAATCATGGATGAAAGAATGGGTGGCGAGGGCTCTGAATCTTTAAGACAGGTTCATATTAATATGGGTTTGGCTTTTTACTGTGGAGAGCACGATGAGTTTTCAGGGAGCATGATGAATACGATGATGGGAAGAAATATGATGTACGGAATGATGGGAAATTATTACTATAATAGAAATAATCCATTTATCTGGATTTTTAATATTCTTTTGATTGTCGGGTTAGTGTTATTTATTATTTGGCTCGTAAAGGAAATTCGTAAAAATAAAAAGCATAGAAGAAGATAAAATGCACAAGAAGATTTTCCATTATCTTTCAATGTCTGTAATTGTAGCAGGGGGTTTTTTGTTGCTGTATTTTTCATTTCTGTGGTATTTAAGGAATAATGTTCTTATGAGCGGAGGAATGCTGATTATGGGGCTGATTGCGCTGGCAAATTTTTATCTTCATTTGAGAGGTATGAAGAAATCATAGTAGTTTGCAATAAATTTACACTGGTTTTATTTTTTAACTTTCAAAATAAATAAGAAATACTACAATATATTACTATAGTAAAATATTTAAATAGGAGTGAATTTTATGCTTCATGACAAAAGAAGAAATAAGAGTTTGCAAATGTGGGTGCGAACGATGCAATCATAGTTGGATAGCAAGGAGCAGGGAAACGCCAACAGTTTGCCCCGGATGCAAGTCCCCTTACTGGAACAAGCCAAAGAAAAATATTAATAAGAAGAAATTGAAAGGGGGCGGTAAAAAATGAGTTGCTGTTGTGGGAAGAAGAAACCAAAAAAGAAGAAAAAAGTAAATTTGCTGTAAAAAAATGAAAAAAATAATTCACATTGAAGGCATGCATTGTGCAAGTTGTGCAAACAATATAGAAAAGAGTTTGAAAAAAGTTAAAGGTGTTAAAAGCGCGGTTGTAAATCTTGTTGCAAAAAAGGGTTTTGTGGAAGTTGAAGAAAATGAGGGTGTTAGGGATGAAGAATTAAGAAAAGCGATTTCCCGCGTCGGTAATTACAAAGCATTAAGAATTGAATCAGAAAATTCAGATACAGAAACAACAGAGAAAATGCACGGAATGAAACACGAAATGCGTGAACATCATGAACAAAAACAAGAAGAACATGACGGACACAATGAGCATCATCATTCTGAAGCTCCGGAAGAAACAGAAATAAAATCATGGAAAAGGAAAATGTTTTTTGCGTGGCTTATCACAATTCCGATTACTTTGCTTATGTTCTCTGAACGGCTTTTTGGGTTAAGATTATTTGATGAAAATATAATGACAATCATAATTCTTGTTCTTGCTTTTCCTGTAATTTTTGTTCTCGGATTTCAGACGCTCAAAGGCGGACTGAAAGGGTTTTTGAATTTTTATTTTAATATGGATTCTTTGATTGCACTTGGAACTATTATTGCATGGCTCACAGGAATTTTTAGTTTGTTCGGGGTGATTCTGGATTATTCAGGAATAAGCGCAATGATTATGGCTTTCTTTATCACCGGGAAATATGTTGAAGTCAAGGCAAGAGGACAGGCAGGGCAGGAAATAAAAAAATTGCTTGAACTTGGTGCAAAAAATGCTGTTGTAATTCGCGGGAAAAAGGAAATTGAAATTCCTGCTTCTGAAATTGAAATTGGAGATGTGATGATTGTCAAACCAGGAGAAAAAATCCCAACAGATGGGATTGTTATTCATGGAGAGTCAGCTGTTGATGAAAGCATGGTTACAGGAGAAAGTTTGCCTAAAGATAAAACAAAAGGAAACAATGTTATCGGAGCAACTGTAAATCAGGACGGAATCTTGTATGTTAAGGCAACAAAGATAGGAAAAGATACTTTTCTCTCTCACATAATAAAACTTGTTGAAACAGCACAAGGAGAAAAAGTCCCGATACAAAAACTCGCGGACAAAATCACAAACATATTTGTTCCAGGTGTTCTTGTCATTGCGCTATTAACATTCCTTGCATGGTTTTATTTTTCAAAAGATATAAGCAGGGCAGTAAGTGTTGCTGTTTCTGTTCTTGTAATCGCGTGTCCGTGTGCTCTCGGCTTAGCAACACCGACGGCATTAATGGTTGGAAGTGGCATGGGGGCAAAAAACGGAATCTTAATCAGAAAAGGCGAAGCAATACAAACAATGAAAGACATCAAGACAATAATTTTTGACAAGACAGGAACAATAACAAAAGGAAAGCCGGAAGTTAAGGCAATTGAATCGGCAAAAAAGATAGGGGACAAATATCTTCTTGAAATTGCGGCGTCTCTCGAGAAATTAAGCGAGCATCCTGTTGCAAGAGCAATTGTTGAAAAAGCAAAATTAAAGATATACAGAAAAGTCACAAATTTCAGAATTGTCAGAGGAAAGGGTGTTGAAGGATTTGTAGCCGGGAGAAAAAAAATCAGCATAGGAAATGTTTTGTTCATGAAAGAAAATAAAATTTCTCTTGATGAGTTTGAAAAAACAATTGAAAGATTTGAAAGCCAAGGATATACTGTTATGATTGTCGCTGAAAACAAAAATGTTCTTGGGATTATTGGTGTTGCCGACGCCGTCAAGGATGATTCTGTTTCCGCAATTACAGGATTAAATGAAAAGGGCTACAAAACGATAATGATTACAGGCGATAATGAAAAAACAGCAAAAGCAATTGCAAAGCAGGTTGGAATAAAAGAAGTTATTGCAAATGTTCTTCCTGAAGACAAAGTCAGGAGAGTAATGGAACTGCAGGAAAAAGAAAAAATTATTTTTGTCGGTGACGGAATCAATGATGCTCCCGCAATAAAACAGGCAAATGTAGGTATAGCAATGGGAACCGGAACAGACATTGCAATAGAATCAGGGGATTTGGTTCTTGCAAAGGGTTCATTAATGGGTGTTTTGCAGGCAGTAAATTTGTCAAAAGCAACTTTCGGAAAGATAAAACAAAATTTGTTCTGGGCTTTTGCTTATAATACAATTGCAATTCCCGTCGCTGTTGCCGGTTTGCTGCATCCCGTTATAGCAGAAATTGCAATGGCACTTTCATCAGTAACTGTTGTGGGAAATGCAAATTTATTGAGGAGAAATAAAATATAGTTAATCATACTTCTCGTAGAAAATATCTTTCTCTGGAAAGCCAAGAGAAATTAATTTTTCTTTTACTGCATTAACCATTTCTTTCAAACCACAAACATAAAAATCTCCGCCGAAGTTTTTTGGAATATATTTTCCAAGGAAATCCTGCACATATCCTCTCATTTTAAGATTTTTGTTTTTCGGCTGGCTCAAAACATTATAAAACCTGAAATTTTTGTATTTGTTTTCCAGTTTTTTGGATTCTTCATCATACAAGATTTCTTCTTCATTTCTAAATCCTTTTATCAAAATTATTTTCTTCTTAAATCCTTTTTTTAAGAGATGAGGTATCATGCTTACAAATGGCGTAACTCCTGTGCCTGTTGAAATAAAAATTATGTCTTTTTTCTTTGATGATTCTTCAATTATGAAATTTCCCAACGGACCAAAAAGTCCAATCTTGTCTTCTCTTTTCAAACTTGCGAGATAAGAAGATGTTCTTCCCACATTAATTATCTTAACGCAAAACTCTGCAAAATTTTTTCCAGGAACAGATGCAATTGAATAGGGAGTTTTGAGTTTTTTTCCTTCTGCAATTCTTATTACAGAAAAATATTGCCCCGGCTTGAAAGAAAGTCCTTTAGGCAACGAAAACTTTAGACGAACAACCGACGGCGTAAGCATCTTTTTGTCCAAAACTGTTGATGTGAATTCTTTTATCATTTTAAACCATAACCTTTTTCTTCAATTTCTTTTATAAGTTCTTCTCCGCCATTTTTTACAATTTTCCCTTTATTCATTACGAAAATTCTGTCCGGCTTTATGTAATCAAAAATTTTCATATGGTGTGTGATTACTAAAATTGTCTTGTCTCTTGACATAAAATCCCTGATTCCTCTCGCAATAATTCTTAATGAATCAGCATCTAAACCAGAATCTGTCTCGTCAAGAACCGCAATTCTCGGATTGAGGACAAGCATTTGCAAAATTTCCATTTTCTTTTTTTCCCCTCCTGAAAAACCTTCATTAAGATACCTTGTCAAAAATTCTTTATCAATCCCAAGTTTTTCTACATATTTCTCAAGTTTTCTTTGGAATTCAAGAAATGAAATTTTCCTGTTTATAGAATTGTAAGCATTTCTTAGAAAATTTGAGACCGTGACGCCCTGAATTTCCGGGGGATATTGAAAACTCAAAAATAAGCCCTTTTGTGCACGCTCGTTTGATTTTAAATTTGTGATGTCTTCGGTGTTAATCAGAATTTTTCCTGATTTAATCTTATATCTTGGATTTCCCATAAGAACATTTGAGAGGGTGCTTTTGCCCGAGCCATTTTTTCCCATAAGAGCATAGACATTTCCTTTTTCAAGTTTCAAGCTTACGTCTTTCAATATTTCTTTTCCTTCTATCTCAACAGAAAGATTCTTTATTTCTAGCATTTTATTTCAGCGAGTTTTTAATTGCATTAAGAGGAAGGAGAACGCATTTAATTCTTGCAGGGCTTATTTTTATCTTTAGCAATTTCACCACATCTTCTTTATTTAATTTTTTAATATCTTCTATTTTCATTTCTCTAATTTTGTTTATCAGCAAGGAAGCGGAAACAATAGACATGACACATCCGCTTCCCTGAAATTTAGCGTCTTTTACTTTCCCGTCTTTTACATTAAGCTGAACAGTTATTTCGTCGCCGCACAAAGAATTTGTCTCAGTTCTTTCGTGCGTTGAATCTTCCAAAATCCCGAAGTTCTCCGGATTTTTGTAGAGTTCAAGTATATGCTCTTTATACATCTCATCAGGAAAATTGTGTTGTTTCATTTTAGTTTTACCAGATTTATTTTTTGAACATATGTTCCT
Source organism: archaeon (assembly GCA_043810865.1). Taxonomy (GTDB): domain Archaea; phylum Nanobdellota; class Nanobdellia; order Pacearchaeales; family GW2011-AR1; genus JBBSYQ01. Next base: position 8,200 of record JBDRNS010000008.1, read on the forward strand.
TTTCCTAAAGGAGTTACCAATCTTTCTCCCTTAAAGCTACTTCCCTTATATTTTATTGTCAATTTTTCCTTAGCTCCAAAAACAATTAACTTTACTTCTTCAAAATCAGTTACCTTTCCACCTAACTTTCTAATCCTTGATAAAAACCATTTTCTTTTTCCTTTAAAAAACTCAGATATACTATCTCTCTCTCCAATGTATTTAATATTACTATTTTTCAAGTTTATTTCAAGTTTATTTTTTAACCACACATTATTAGTTGGATTCATATAACTCCTATAATCAAGAAAATCATACATTATTCCTTTAACCTGATTTTTTCTCATTTTCCAAACCTCTCCGTAATTTTTTTCAAGGCAACAATCAATTTATCAATATCTTCAAATGTGTTGTAAAGATAAAAACTTATTCTAACTGTTCCTTTATCCAATTTTAGAGTTTTCATCAAAGGCATTGCACAGTGGTGTCCGCCGCGAACAGCAATTCCATAACTGTCAAGCAGAGTTGCAATATCATGAGGATGTATGGAATTCAAGGTAAAAGAAATAACTCCAAAACCTCTGCCATAAATTTCAATTCCGGATATTTCATTTAATTTTTTCAGAGCATATTCTGTCAAGGTTTTTTCCCATTTTTCTATTTCATTAATTCCTTTTTTATCCATATAATTTATCGCTTCCGCAAGTGCAATTGCTCCGGCAATATTTTGCGTCCCTGCCTCAAACTTTTCGGGAATGTCTGCAAAATCAGAAGTTTCATAAGAGACATTCTTTATCATTCCTCCTCCGAACTGAAACGGAGACAGTTTTTCCAATAATGATTTTTTTCCGTAAAGAACACCTATTCCAAAGGGCGCCAGCATTTTATGCCCTGAAAAAACCAGAAAGTCACAGTCAAGTTTTTTTATATCTGTCTTCATTCTCGGCACACTTTGTGCAGCGTCGATAATTGTGATTATATTTTTTTCTCTTGCAAGTTTAACCAGCTTTTCAACAGGGTTTACTATTCCAAGAACATTTGAAACATGAGCAAAACTGAAGACAGCTGTTTTGTCTGTGATTTTTCTTTTTGCATCTTCTAAATCAAGAGTAAAATCGCTTTTCATTTTAACAAATTTCAATTTCATGTTTTTTCTTTTTGCAAGCTGCTGCCATGGAATTAAATTGCTGTGATGTTCCATTTCAGTTAATAATATCTCATCCTTGCCTTTTGACAAAATTGAAGAAATAGTGTAAGAAAGCAAATTCAATGAGTCAGTTGAACTTTTAGTAAAGATAATTTCTTCAGGAGAAGCATTAACAAATTCAGCAACAACTTTTCTTGCTTCTGAATATTTTTCATCTGCCTTTTCGCTTAACTTGTAAACTCCGCGATGAACATTCGCATTGTATTTTTCATAAAATTCTTTTATCTTTTCAATTACCTGCTTCGGCTTTTGCGTCGTCGCTGAATTGTCAAGATAAACAAGATTCCTGTTGTTTTTAAAAATCGGAAAATCCTTTTTCAGTTGCTTTGCTGTTTTATTGTTTAGTTGCATTTATATCACGCTGTTTTCAATCTCCATTTCAATCAGGCGATTTAATTCAACAGCATATTCCAACGGAAGTTCTCTTACAACCGGCTCAATAAAACCGGAGACCATAAGTTTAGTCGCATCTTCCTCACTTAAACCGCGCGACATAAGATAGAACAATTGCTCTTCACCTATTTTCCCGACAGTTGCCTCATGCATTGCATTTACATTATCATCTGAAACATCCATTGCAGGAATCGTAACTGCTTTACTTTTATCATCGAGCATTAAACCGTCACATCTTACACTTGACTTTGAACCTACAGCACCTTTTTTTATAGAAACCAAACCGCGATAAGAACTCACACCACCATCTTTGCTTATTCCCTTGCTTATAATATGTGAACTTGTGTTTTCAGCAAGATGATAAACCTTGCATCCTGTGTCCTGATACTGTCCTTTTCCTGCGTATGCAATTCCTGTGTAATTTGTTTTTGAGTTTTTACCGAGAAGAATGCTGCAGGGATATAACATTGTGATTTTGCTTCCCATGTTTCCGTTAACCCATTCCATGATTCCGTTTTCATGAACAACAGCTCTTTTTGTGTTCAGGTTATATGTATTTTTGCTCCAGTTTTCAATGCTTGAATAACGAACTTTTGCGTTTTTCAGAACATGAATTTCAACGCAACCTGCGTGCAAAGAATTTTCAGTGTACTTTGGCGCGCTGCAACCTTCAATGTAATGAATCTCTGAATTCTCGTCGGCAATTATTAAAGTATGTTCAAACTGCCCTCCGCTTTTTGAATTCATCCGGAAATATGCCTGCAACGGCAATTCAACTTTTACATTTTTAGGAACATAAATAAAAGTTCCGCCACTCCATACAGCGCCGTGCAATGCAGCAAACTTATGCAATCCAAGAGAAACGCAGTTTGTCATGAAATATTTTTTTACAAGCTCCGGGAATTTTTGAACTGCAACATCCATGTCAAGAAATACAACTCCTTTTTTTTCCAAGTCCTTTTTCAAGTTATGATAAACAACTTCTGATTCATACTGCGCCCCGACACCTGCCAAAGATTTCCTTTCTGCTTCCGGAATTCCAAGTTTTTCATAAGTTTTTCTTATTTCTTCCGGGACTTCGCTCCAGTCAGAAGAATTTTTTTTCGCCAAAGGTTTTATGTAAAAGAATATCTTGTCAAAATCCAAATCAGACAAATTAGGACCCCAATTAGGCATTTCCTTTTTCGCAAAAATTTCAAGAGCTTTCAGCCGTTTGTTAAGCATCCAAGAAGGTTCTTTCTTGTCCTTAGAGATTTGCCTGACAACTTCCTCGCTGATTCCGGCATCTGCCCTGAATAAAAATCTCTCAGGATTGTAACTGTCAAGAATCCTTCTAAAATCATTTTTCTTAATTTGCAAAAAACCCATAAAATTAACTATTGTTAATATTTTATAAATCTTTTCAGAATTTTACAAACCCAAAGAATTTCAAAGCTTCAAAAATAATTCCTGACAAAAAAATCAGTGCAATAATAAATATTATCGTATTGCTTATTTTAATTTTGTATTCTGAAGCCCTGTTTCCTTTTGTCTCTGTCTTTTTCGTTATTATAAGAACAAGAATTACAATAAGTCCTCCTGCAACAACACCTCCTATGAAAAGTGCTGAAATAAAAGAAAAGAAATCAAAAATTTGGAAGAAAAGAAATACAATAATCGGAAGAATCGCCGACTTCCCCCAAGCTTTTATTTTTGAATTGTTCATGTCGTGAAGATAACTTTGCTGCAGTGAATTACCGACAACTAAATAAGATGTAAACATTGAGAAAATTCCAATGAAAACAAAAATATTTCCGAGTGCAAGAGTTGCGATTTCCGGCGTGTTCTCTCCGTGAGTTCCGACAACAAACAATGTGAAAAGTATGTAAAAAATAATGGGAGTAATTGTTCCTATAATTATTGCTTTCTTCATTAGTTTCTCTTTATGCCTGAGAATAATTCTTGCTTCCGGAAGCGAATAGAACTCTATCAGTGAAAAAAGAATAACTCCAAATGGAAGAAAAGTATATTGCAGATTAAAGTAAAGCAAATTTGCAAGTTCAATATTTCTGTAAGAAGTAAAAATAGTCATGGCAAAAAGCAAAAAAATTGCTGCGACGCCGAGTTTTCCAAGAGTTTTTATGGACTTCATTCCCCTCCACAAAAACACAGACATGGAAAAACCAAAAAGCGCCCCGAGTTCTGTCCCGTATTCTGCATTTCCGAAAATCAAAAAACTAAAACTTTCGCCGACGCCAATCATGTAAGCAAGCAAAGCGGAAAAAATTGCAATGTTGGTGAATAAAAACATTACCATCTTTCCTTTTTTTCCAAGATATCTCGCTGCAAAACCAACCAGTTGGTGTTCACCTCTTGTTCTCAAAATAACCTCTCCAAAATACAAATTAACAAGAATAATTACAGCACCAAAAAATAAAAGATATCCCAAGACAATAAAAAATCCCGCCTGTGCGGCGACGTAAGGAATTCCCAAAAATCCTGCGCCAATGCATGCGCCAACTATAATAGAAATTGCAGTAATCAACCTTCTTTTGTCTTCATCCATTTTCACCTGTATTATTCTGTTAAAAAAACTTAAATAGTTTATTGTTTTATAAAACCGGTTAATCAGAAAATGAAAAATATCATGCCGCAGGAAATTGAAGTTTGGTATCTTATCCCCGCATTAAGAAAAGAACTTGCGAAGATTTTCATAAATGATTACAACATGAGCCAGAAAAAATCCGCGGAAATTCTTGGAATAACTGAAGCAGCTGTTTCGCAATACCTTAAATCAAAAAGAGGAAATGAGATGAATTTTTCAGAAGATGAAATGAAAAAAATCAGGAGAACTGCGGGCAAGATAATAAAAGATGAAAAAAATCTTGTGAAAAATTTGTATGACTTGTGCAATCTTTTGAAAAAGTCGCAGGCGATTTGCGAAATACACAAGTCGCAGGACAAAAACATTCCCGGAAACTGCAGTGTTTGTTTTAACAGATAGTATGAGAGCAAGATACAGGATTATGGGGGCAAGATATCAGATGCCCAAATTTAATTCGCAGGAAGAATTTCTTGAGAAAACAAAAAGAACAGGAAGATGCCACATGGAAGATGCTGACAGATATTTAAATTTAATAAATTGTTTCCGACCAAGGTATGGTTTACTTTATCTCACCTATACGGATGACGAAGGAAACCCAATTGATTTTTTGCAGGAAAGAGGTTCTCCTTTTCTCAGTATTGTAGGACTAACAGAATAGAAAAAGATTAAAACATTCAAATAGATAAAATTCTGAGCGCTAGTAGTTTAGTGGCAGAATGTCGCCTTGCCAATGCCCAACTTTCTTTAGAAAAGAAAAGTTCGGCGCTCAAAGAAACTACAATAGTCTCTGCGAGAAAGCAAAGAGGCGGTGGCCCGGGTTCGAGTCCCGGCTGGCGCATTGACAATAAATTATTAAATTGTCACTAAGTGTCGTAACTATAAGATAATCTCACTTCTGTTATAACTTATTAATTACTACAATATAGAAAGATTTATAAATACGGTTTTTTTGTAAAAATCAACATGGCTAAAAATAATCTTGCAAAAAAAACCGTTGCTGTTGCTGGAGCAGTTTTAGCAATTGGTGGTGCTTCTAGTGCTGTTGCTCAGGAAGTTGGAACAAGTTTTTCAACAAGAAACTGGAACAATGATAAGACGATAACTTATACTTTTTTAGCAGGTAATAATTTTGGTAGAGGAAAATGGACATATATAAATAATAGAGGGCAGATAGTAGAATCAGACAATCAATCATATGTTCAGGGGGCTTATAATAATTATTTGGCTTCTCAACCCAGATATCAGCCACAACTTGATGTTCTTCCTGAAAGACAAAGTAATCAACCTTCTGCATCAGAAGCTACTCTTCCTGGTTTTCCGGATGTAACAGCTCGAGAGGTAGAAGAAAGAAATGGCAGAACTCAAACTCCACAGACAGAAAGTCCTCTTGTGGGAGAGATTAGAAGATTAACAGAAGAATTTCAGGGAGGACAACCAAGGCAACCCTATTATGCTCCTCAAAAAGAAGAACCTGTTTATGCTGATAATGGTTGGAGTTGGAGAATTGGTTTAGAAGGATATGCAGGACAGGAAGGAAGAGGATTTGGGAATAAAAGAGTTTATGGTTTAACAGCTTCTGCAGAACATAACTGGGGAAGAGTTGGATTTGGACCTGTTATAAAAATAAATTTTTCTGATTTTAGTCCAGAAACTTCTGAATCAACAACAACTACAGGGGTTGCTGAAGAAAGAGTAGGAGGAGATATATACAGAACAAGAATAGACACAGAACATTTAACAAATGAAACCCAAAGAAGAAGAGGGGGAATTGGATTTGAATTCTCATATGATATAACTGATAATATCAGCATAGGCGGAAGTGCTCTTGTTGAGGCAATCAGAGAAGAAACAAGAAGACAATTAGGAAGTGAAGTCACATTTACTCAAAATGGAGTTCCATTCGGAGAATCACAAGAAGTCATGGGTGAAGAAGATATTCAAACAGGAATTATTCCTACACTGGCTAAGCGACTTGATGTTTGTTGGAAAACTTACGGAATTGATGTTTGCGGTTTTGTTGAAGATGTCACGGGACAGGAAGGAACAATGTCTGGATTCAGCATTGGAATTGGAAAAAAATAATTTTAAAATGAAAACAAAAAATATTCTGGGATTGGTTTTGGCAGGGTTGATTGTTTTTCTAGCTCTTGGCGTTTCTGTTCCTGCATTGCAGACAAGCACAGGAAATGTTGTTCTAGGAATTTGGTATGACAATGATAGTTCTGCAACATCAATGACAATCAGGGAAGGGCAAAGCGTGGATTTTAATGTTTACACACTTGCTGTGCAGAGTGCAATGACTGTTGATGTTGATTTGGTTGACAGTTCAAACAATATCTTAGAAATTGCGTCAATTTCAAGAAGCTACCAGGATTTCAATGAATTTGGAATTGATGAAGAAGGAGATTACACTTTGACAAATGATGATTATAGTGCAGGAAATTATAAAATAAGATTAACTGTTCACGGAAACGCCGGCTCAACAGGTATTCTTGAACTGGACTTGACTGTTTTGGCAAACAATGCGCCTGCAATAACTGCAATTCCTAATCAGCAGATAGATGAAAATTCTACTTATGTTTATCAGGTTGTTGCAACAGATGCAGACAACGACGCACTTACATACTCATTAACACAAAAGCCAACAGGAATGGAAATCTCAGATGCAGGATTAATCAGCTGGGAAACACCAAGTGTTGATGCAGACACAGATTATAATATTAATGTTCAAGTTTCAGATAATGTTGATTCTACAACAGAAAGTTTTGTGCTTACTGTAATTGATGCTTTTGATACGCTAGCGCCAAGTGTTGATATAACGTATCCTCTTGCAGGAAATGCTGTTGGCGGAAGCGAAATAATTACATTCATAGATTCTGAAACAACAAATCCTGAATGTTCTGTTGACAATGTTAACTGGATTCCATGCACAAGCGGTGTTACAACTTTGAGCTTGATACCTGAATTTGCAACACTTGCCGACGGTGCTTTCATACTTTACCTGAGAGATACCGACGCTGCAGGAAATGTCGGAACAGACAGCGAAGCAGGAATAATAAAGGACTCAACAATCAGCGACACAATTGCTCCTGTTATCACAATAACTTCTCCTGTTGACGGAGAGACATATGATGAGTTGACTTTGGATTTGATAGTTACTGCAAACGAAGCAGTAAGTTCATGGAGTTATTCACTTAACGGCGCGGCAAACATAACATTTACTCCAAATGTAGAGATAACATTCGCTGAGGGCTCAAACACAATAACTGTTTATGCAGAGGACTTGGCAGGAAATGTCGGAAGCGCAAGTGTTACATTTGATATTGAACTTGAAGTTGAAGAGGAAGATACAACAAAGGAACATTATTCATACAGCGACGTTGATGAAACAGATTATACAGGACAGGAAACATCAGGAGTAGCTCCAACAATTGACTTAACAACTCAAGGAACACCCACAACCAGACAGCCAAATATTTTTGTTCAGGCAATTGCAGCAATAATTTCTGCAATAGTTAACTTCTTCAAGAGAATTTTTGGGTTTTGAAATATTAATTACCTGCTCATAAACTTGCAAAGATATTGATATGCTCCGAACCAAACTTTGTTAAGGTTCTTCGCTTAAAAAATATTAATGCATTAATCTCTTTTAGTTAATTTAATAATCTCCATCTGGATTTCTTCTTAATTTAATTATCAATAACGAGCGGAGCGAGAGAAATTTTAATGATAAGATTTTCAATAATCTTCCAACCCCTGCGGAAGTTTTCCCATTCCTTTTTTTCCAGAACCAGAAGATGCAATAACATCGTCAATTCTTAAAATCATTGTCGCGACATCTGTTGCTGAATTTATTGCCTGTGTTTTTATTTTTAATGGCTCGATGATTTTTGATTCAAAAACATTTTCAATCTTGTTTGTGAAAAGATTTAGTCCTGCGTTTTTTTCTCCTGCATCGTGCCGTGACTTTAATTCTGTCAGGATATCAATCGGATCCAAGCCGGCATTTTCCGCGAGAGTTATAGGAATGAATTCAAGAGCAGAAGCAAATTCCTCGATTGCGAGTTGCTCTCTTCCGCTAAGTCCCTGAGAAAATTCCCTTAGTTTTCTGGAGAGTTCTATTTCAACAGCGCCCCCGCCGGGGACAATCATGCCTGAATTCAAGGAGCAGATAATATCTCCCAACCCATCTTTTAATGCCCTCTCAATTTCGTCAAGAACATGTCCTGTTCCTCCGTGAATTAAAATTGTAAGTGCCTTCGGATTTTCGCATCCCTTAACATAAGTGAAGACATCATCGCCGTGCTTTACTTCGTCGACATTTCTTGCATTTCCGAGTTCAAACGGCGTGAGTTCTTTTAAATTGCTGACAATTTTTGCACCTGTTGCTTTTGCAAGTTTTTCCATGTCGCTTCTCGCAACTCTTCTGCAGGCATAAATTTTTTCCTTTGAGAGGAGGTATTGCGCGAAATCATCAATTCCCTTCTGGCAGAAAACAACATTTGCTCCCGAGTTTTTTATTTTGCTTACCATGTCTTTTATTTCTTTTTCTTCCTGCACCAAAAAACTCTGCAATTGTTCGGGAGAGGAAATTGAAATTTTTGTGTCTATCTCAGGGTTTTTTATTTCAACAGGAGAATCAATAAGAACAATCCTTGCATCTTTTACAGAAGAAGGCATTTCATGGGAGATTTTTTCCTTGTCTATTACAATTCCTGAAATTAGCTCTGTGTCTTCAATTCCGTTGCCTTTTGATTTTTCTATTTTGATGTCATTCAGGTCAATTTTCCCGTCGTGCTGAACCTGTTTTATTGCACTTAAAATTATATCTGCGAATTTTTCTTTTGCGTCCTCTGCACCTTTTCCTGTCATCGCTGTCATGGCAACCTGCTTCAGTGCTTCGTTGTCATCAGGCGTTATTCTTATTGCAATGTTTTTCAGTATTTCCTGCGATTTTTCGGCAGCCATTCTGTATCCTTTTGTAATAACAGTCGGATGAATTTTTCTGTCAAGAAGTTTCTCTGCGTTTTCCAGGAGTTTTCCTGCAATCATAACTGCAGTTGTAGTGCCGTCGCCGACTTCTGTTTCCTGCGTCTTTGCAATTTCAACCATCATCTTTGCAGCAGGATGCTCTATTTGCATTTCATTCAAAATTGTCACACCGTCATTTGTCACAACAATATCATTTGTCGGGGAAACAAGCATCTTATCCATTCCCTTCGGTCCGAGAGTTGTTTTTACAATATCTGAAACCATCTTCGCAGCCCAAATGTTATTTCTCTGCGCGTCTTTTCCGATAACTCTCTGAATGTCTTCAGGCATAAGAACAATTGGTTTATCAGTCATTGAAAACCTCCTTTGGGTTTTCGATCCAGCACCCGACTTCATTATATGATTTTGTATTATGGCTCGTCATATAATTTTGGCTTGGAGGATATATTTAAAGATTATGATATTGCATTACAACCTTGTTTTAGGTAAATTTATAAGTTTCAAGTGCCTTGTTTTTTTATGAATATAACAGTGGCAGACATCATGACGCGTGACCCTGTTACTTTAGAGCCGGAGACGAATTTGCTTGAATGCGCGAAAAAAATGGTTAGGAAAAGAGTGAAGATGCTTTTTCTTACAGACAAGAAAAAACTTACAGGGATTATAACTGAGAGAGATATAATCTGGGCTTTGATAAAAAAATCTGAAAAGGACTTGTCAAAAATAAAGGCAAGCGATATTTCTTCAAAGAAAATCATGACGATAAAGCCGAATGCAACGCTTAATGAATTGATAAGCAAGATAAGAAAAACAAAATTCAGGAGAATTCCTGTGCTGAAAAACGGTGAGTTGATGGGAGTTGTTACTGCCGCCGACATTCTTAATTTTCATCCGGAGATTTATCCTGAACTTAAGGAAATTTCGCAGATAAGAGAAGAGGAAGAAAAATTAAAGAGAGTTGAAAGGTCAAAAACAAAAGTTGCTGAAAATGAGGGAATTTGCGAGGAGTGCGGCGCAAGAGAGACACTTTACAAATTCAACGGAATGCTGGTTTGTGACTCGTGCTTTGGTTCTTCCTAGAGAATTTATTCTGATTAGTTTAGTTAACTATTTAAATGAAATTTCTTTAATAAAAAAGATATAAAATGCCTGAGAAAGAAAACGTATTTTCGAGCAAAATAAAATACAAGGGTATTTTTTCGCTCAGTGATTATTATAATTTCTGCTATGACTGGCTGAGAGATGAGACGCAAATGGACATGATTACCGAAGAGAAATACTCTGAGAAAATAAAAGAGACAGGGAAAGACATTGAATTTGTCTGGAAAGGGCAGAAAAAACTTACAGATTATTTCAGGTTTGACATAGAAATAACAGCGAGAATTAACTGGCTTACAGAAGTTGAGATAAATCAGGGCGGAGCGAAAGTTAAATCAAACAAAGGAAACATGGAAATGAAAACTGTCGGTGTTCTTGTAAGAGATTACGACGGGAAATTTGAGACAACTGCGTTCAGAAAATTCCTGAGAAGCATTTACGAGAAATGGGTTATTCCTGCAAGAATTGAAGAATTTCAGGGAAAAGTTTTTGACTATTGTGACGAGTTCATGTCACAGGCAAAAGCATATCTGGACTTAGAAGGAAGGAAATAATTACCGAAATACTTAAATATAAATCAACAATCTTTTTATCATGAATAAAACATTTCTAATTTTGCTGGCAATATTAATTCTTCCGGCGGTTTCAGCGGCGAATCTTGAGGTTAACAAAACAAGTTCAAATGAAGTTATTGTTCAGGATGTTTACAAGCCGGCGGTTTTTGATTTGAAAGTAAAAAATCTCGGCGACTCGGGAAATTTTGAATTTTATAATCTGCTCGGATTCAGCATGGCTCCGAAAGGAACTGTTTTTATCGGCAAAAATGAAGTCAAGGACATTCAATTAATGATTTATCCAAAAGATAATTTCAATTACAGAGGATTTTATACACTTGAATATCTTATCAGGGCGCAGGACGGAAGCGAGCAAAAGGAGAAATTAACTGTAAGAGTGATTGACATGAAAGAGGCATTTGAAGTCGGTTCAGGAGAAATAGATGCTGACGCAAATTCAATAAAAGTTTACATTCACAACGCGGTTAATTTTGATTTTGGCGAGATGAGTGCAGAGTTTTCATCGCCGTTTTTTAATTTTGAGGAAAATTTTTCGTTAAGCCCTTATGAAAAAAGAGAATTTGATGTCAAAATAAACAAAGAAGATTTCAAGAAACTCATGGCTGGTTTTTACACCCTGAATGCAAAAGTAAATGCGCAGGGAAAAGAAGCAAATGTTGAAGGCGTGATAAAATTTGCGGAGAAAGACATTGTAACTACGATAAAAAAGAACTTCGGACTTATTATAAACACACAGGTAATAGAAAAAAGAAATGAGGGAAATGTTGTTGCACAATCCGAGACAGTTGTCAGGAAAAATATAATTTCGAGATTGTTCACAACTTTCAGTCCTGAGCCGGATATTGTTGACAGGCAGGGATGGAGTGTTTATTATACATGGAGCAAAAACATAATGCCCGGAGAAAATCTTCAGATTACAGTAAGAACAAACTGGATTTTCCCATTTGTATTAATTCTTTTAGTAATTGCAATTGTCCTGCTTGCAAAGCAATACTCAAAGACAAATCTTGTTCTCAGAAAAAAGGTCTCATTTGTGAAAGTAAAAGGCGGAGAGTTTGCGCTGAAGGTTTCAATCATGCTAAATGCAAAGAAATATGTCGAGAGAGTTACTGTTGTTGACAGAATTCCGCCGCTAATGAAAATTTATGAAAAGTTCGGCGGGGAAAATCCAAAGAGAGTTGATGAAAGAACAAGAAGAATTGAATGGGATATCGGAGGATTGGAACAGGGAGAAACCCGTGTTCTTAGTTATATAGTTTATTCAAAAGTCGGTGTAATGGGAAAGTTTGCACTGCCTGAAGCAACTGCGATTTATGAAAGAGACGGAGAAATTCACGAATCAATTTCAAACCGTGCGTTTTTTGTTGCAGAGCAAAGGAAGAAAGATATTGAGGAATAA
>JBDRNS010000009.1:0-2017 GCA_043810865.1 archaeon
AGTCGCAGTATGGTCGTGGGATTTCAAGGATTCCTAGGAAAATATTTTCACGAAAAGGTTCGCAATTTAATTGGGAAGGTGCAACTATTCCTAGCACAAGAGGTGGACGAAGGGCTCATCCGCCAAAACCGATTTCTATGCTTAACACAAAAAGCATAAACAAGAAAGAATTGAAACTTGCGTTTGAATCTGCATTAAGTGCGACTGCTGACAAGAAATTTGTAGAGAAGAAATATTCTCGAATTGAGAAGCTTGAGAAAAATGTTCCGTTTGTTGTTGAGTCTAAAATTGCTTCATTGAAAACAAAGGGTTTGATGAAAAACTTGAAGAACATTCTTGGAGAAAAATTATTTGATATTGCAATTAAGGAAAAAGTTGTTAGAGCTGGAAAAGGAAAATTGCGAGGAAGAAAATACAAGAGTAATGCAGGAATGCTTTTGGTTATTGGAGAAAAAGAAAAATTAAAAACAGGTTTGTTTGATGTTGTGAATGCTAAAAATTTAGGAGTTTATGATTTGGCGAACGGCGGTGTTGGGAGATTGACAGTTTATACTGAAGAGGCAATTAAATTTTTGGGCTCTGAGCAGAGCTCAGGCCTTGCTCGCCCAAGCGTGGTCAAACGAGGGGAGAAAAAATGAGTTTGGAAACTGAAATGGATTGGAGTGCTCCAATGGAAAGGGACTATCCTATTGAGGGAATTTGTGAGCCAGGTTATTTTGGTTCAGAAAAATGTTATGAAGGTTGCCCACAATATAATTTATGTGAAGAAAAATGCGGAGGGAAAAATGACTGAAAATCTTAGACCAATTGTAGTTGATATTGAATGTTCTGGAGGAAATCCTGCAAAGAATGGTATATGGCAAATTGGGGCAGTTGATTTAAACACAATGGAAGAATTTTTGGAGGAAAGTAGAATAGATGATGAAGACAAAATTAATGAAGAAGCTTTGAAAATAATTGGCAAAACAGAAGAAGAGTTAAAGGATGGAAATAAGCAATCACAAAAAGAAATGCTTGAGAAATTTTTTAAATGGCTTGATACAAGAAAGATGAAAAATCTTTTGTGCCATCTCCCTGAATTTGATGAAGGATTTTTGAGGAACAAATCATTAAAATATTTTGATGCTGACCCTTTTTGGCCAGACCATCATCGGGCTTTTGATTTGCACACTATTGCGCAAGTTAAATTTTTTGAGATGAATGAAAAGTTCCTAACAAAAGAGGATAATAATAGCAACATGAGCTTGGGGAATATTTTGAACTTGTGCGGAATAAAAGATGATAGGAAAAAAATGAAAGACGGAAAAATCACAGAAGGAAAACCCCACAACGCACTTGAAGACGCAAAACTCACTGCAGAATGTTTTAATCGATTAATGTTTGGAAAAAATCTTTTTCCTGAATATTCTAAATTTGAAGTGCCGGAGGATTTGAGAAAATGAAGATGAAGTACTTAAGGAAAAATGGAGAAAGATTAGGAAAAATTTGTGTAATTTATGAAACTTGTAAACAAATTCCTCTATGTAGCAAAGGTTCTGGAAAAATCTCAGAAAGATTGGGTGCCAATTCCCCTCGCAGATCAAGATGTTCAAATTATCAAAGAGGTAAATTCGAATGATAGCAAAATTAAAAATTTTCCAGTCATTCGCTAAACAGGAGTTTATCAAATGAAACCACTAACAACTGAAAAAGCAATTATGATGATTGAAAGAGAAAATGTTTTGACTTTTGAATTTGACAAACGGAAAACAAAAGCGGAAATTAAGAAAGAGATTGAAGAAGTTCTGGAAGTCAAGGTTGAGAATGTTAGGACACTGATTAGAGGAAATAAAAAATATGCTTATATTAAATTAAAAAAGGACTTCCTTGCTATTGACTTGGCGACGAAGTTGGGAATGATGTAAACTATGAAAATTAAAAATTTCCAATGTCCTCGCTTCACTGCGGATACAAAATTAAATTATGGAAGGAATTTTGCATAATGGGAAAAAGAATAATTTCACAGCGACGAGGACGA
>JBDRNS010000010.1:0-44142 GCA_043810865.1 archaeon
CTGGTGATAAAACCTATCTGAAGAATAAGGGAAAAAATTCGCTCTTCCCGTTCCAGATGCTGAACTCGTAATTCTTAGTCCATCCGAACCAGAAGTCCCTCCCCCTTCCACATGAAGTTTCGCACCAGGACTAATTGTCCCAATTCCGACATTTCCGTTCTTGTCAATGGTTAATCTGTCGTGTAAAACTTCTGAACTATCAGCAACAACTATTTTAAAAATCGGGTTTGTATAGGCACTCCCATGTCCCGCTACAATTTGTGCAGTTACATAATCAGGCGCAACAGAGTAAAATTCCATGCCTTCTGTATAAACATTCCCTGTCGGATTTGATAATCTTAAAGAGCCGTAACTGTCTGTTGTTTTAGGAGACGCATAAACTTCAAAAGGTTTATTTGGCGCTGTCGTCCCAATTCCGACATTTCCACCATTGTAATAAATATTACTCCCAGAAGTCACCCATTGACTCCCCGAATCACCAACACAACCTGCTGAACCGCAAATCGTCCCGCTCGCTTTTATATCACCATCATCATCTATTTGCACTTTAACTGCACCATTGTAGAAATAGAACGCATCTGCTCCAAAACTAGCACTTGAATAACCTGTTCCAACCTCCCAGTTACCACCTTTTGTAGCACTATCATAAATAATTTCAGCAACATCATCAGAATCTATGTAAAGCTGGTCTCCACCATTCTTTACTAACTTAACTTGACTACTTACACCCCCACTTAAATCCAACTCTCCTGCACTATGTCCAAATGTTGCAGGAGCTGAGGTTCCATACGCCCAAACCCCAACACTCGCAATAGCAACAATCATCAAAGCAATCAAACTATACAAAACACGATTTGAAAAATTAACATTTATTTTCCCAATAGAAAATCTCCTCTTCAGTTCCCCTCTTCTTTTCATAAATCATTTAAATCAAAAGCATTTTTAAACATTTCTGCAATAAGAATTTTTGTTCATCAAGTAATTACTGTTAAAATATTATCTGCTCTCGCCCGACTTCTATTGATTGTTAATAAAATTTGTAAAGTCAAAACGCTCTTGAAAATTGTTATTAAATTTATTGCATTAAAACTTTTTGGCGGAGCGTCGTGAAGAATTCTGACGCAGAGCAACTAATAAACGGGCACGAAGTGCGAGACAATAATTATGAGCGAACGAAGTGAGCACATATTTCTTGCCCTGCAAATGTTTTCCGGACAAAATATGCAAAACTTTTAAACTTGTTTTTCCTGAATGAAAAATGAAAAATAAGACAAAATATCAAATTCTCCTTGTGTTGTTTCTGATATCCTTAGCCAGTTCAATATTCCTCTCAACCCAAAAACAAGATGCCCTCTGTGGCATTGGAGACGACTGCGACATTGTCAAAAATTCACAATACAACTACACACTTGGATTGCAAAATTCATATTATGGTATTGTAATCTTCTCCTTCCTTTCTGTGCTAACCTTTCTGCAAATAAAAAAACCTGAGAAAAGAAAAGAAAACATAATTAAAATTTCTGTAATTATCGGTTCAATAATCGTGTTTTATTTTCTCTACATTCAAAAATTCGTCCTGAACGCATTTTGCAGATATTGTCTTGTCGTTGATTTCAGTGTCTTGATTGCTTTGTTCATAGTTCTATTAAAATGGGAAAAATAATCTACAAAGGAGCAGAAGCTGTAATAATTCTGGTTAAAAATGAAAAACATGAAAAAAATTTTGATAATGATAATTCTCTAAAGGATGGGGGTGGGCAGGGTTGTTTGGGCGGGGCAAATGAAAAAATCATAATAAAAGAAAGAACAAAAAAATCTTATCGTCTTCCTGAAATCGATGAAAAAATAAGAAAACAAAGAACAAAATCCGAGGCAAAGATTTTGGAAAAAGCGTCAAAAATAATCCCTGCTCCAATTCCTTTGGGGTGGGCGAGCGACTTCGTGGTAGAGAGAAAAATCATTAATCAATTGCTCGTGCGAGGTCGCGAGTTGGCGGGAAAGCCGTTAGACAAAGAAAAAAATTACGCCATTACAATGCCTTTCATAGACGGAAAGAAACTCTCAGAGCATCTTGACTTATTTCCACTAAGAGAACAAAAAGAAATTTGCAGACAAATTGGAAAAAGTGTTGCAAAACTCCATGAAAGAGATATAATCCACGGCGACTTGACAACGAGCAATATGATTTATGTTGATGATTTTAAAAACAAAAGTTTTAATGATAAATTGCAAGATACAATTAACCCCTGTAAAAAGAAGAATTCCTACATTAACAATCTCACTGCGGAAAATCCTGCCAGAGGCGGATTTGGAGCAAACATTATTTCTGCGAGCGAAGCGAGCAGCAAAGATTCCAAATTATTTTTCATCGACTTCGGCTTGAGTTTCATTAGCCACAAAATAGAAGACAAAGCAGTGGATTTGCATTTGCTTAAACAGGCGTTGGAATCAAGACATTTCAAATCCTGGACTGCACTTTTTGATGAAATCCTAAAAAATTATAACTCAAAAGATAAAGAAAAAGTTCTCGAGCAATTTAAAAAAGTTGAACAACGCGGGAGATACAAAGAAAAATATTAATGGAAGAAAAAAATGAAAAGCAAAAATGCATTATCTGCAACTCAGAAAATATTCTTGAATTAAACTGCAAAATAATATGTCAAAACTGCGGCTTCAAAAGGGACTGCACAGACCCTTAAAGGAAAAATTTAATAAAACATCCTGACAATAGAATTTATGAAATTCAGAAAGGCAAAAAAGAAAGACATTTCCGAGATGTTTGAAATTCTAAAATCAAATAATCCAAAATATTCAAAAAAATTGGCTCTCAGAGAACTAAAAGAAATGTTTTCAAATTCTTTAATTAAACCGAAATATATTGTAGCAGAAGACAATGGAAAAATTGTTGCTTTTAATGGATACTCCTATTCCTGGACAGATAATTTGATAACAAATCTTTTCTGGCTTAACGTCCACCCAAATTACATGCGAAAAGGGATTGGATCTAAATTAGTAATTTATTTAATCAGCCATATAAAAAAAGAAAAACTAGGAGTTAAAATGATTATACTTTCTACAAAAATACCTTCTTTTTTCAAGAGATTTGGATTCAAAATTATAGAAAGAAAATATGATAAAAATTATAATTTAATGGCTAAAAGAATTAATTAATAGCCCTGCCAGGATTCGAACCTGGGTCACAAGGTCCAAAACCTTGCATTCTTGACCACTGAACTACAGGGCTATGATAAATTCAAAAAAGAATTATTTATAAGGTTACCGAATATAATATTAAATGATACCAGACATTCTTGCTCCAATTATTGAAATAGGATTATATTCTCAAGTATTTTTCATAATTTTTGTTTTTGGATTTACATTTTATATGTTTTATCTGTTCATAAAAACAGGAGAATATATTTATTTAATCATAGGAATAACACTGTTTAGCATGACTCTAATAGAAACATATTACAGAATTCTAAGAAGAAAATCATTCTGGTTTGATTATTAACCAAAAACTCTGTCGTAAAAAATCTCGCGGTTGATTTCCTGTCTCTTCGGTGTTAAGCCAAAAGTATTTCTCAAACTAAATGGTTTATATTTTTGTCCTGCAAGAACTCCCGCAAGTTTTTTGAACTCAACACTTCCTTTTGATTTTGGCTTGTAATCTGTGTAAGGTGTAAATTCAGAAAGCGCTTTCAGAACATGTTTATCATAAGGAACAACAGCAAGAACAGGAACTCCTGTCGTCTTTTCAATGTCATCTATTGACAATTCAAATTTCTCATCATAAACTTTGTTGAGCACCATTCCCATAATGGGTATCTTCCTTTTCTTTGCCATTTTTATTGTTTTTAATGTTGCGCTCAGCGTCGGCACATCAGGAGTAGTGACAATAACGATTTCATCGGCAGCAAAAAATACTGCAAGTGTTTCACTATTCAAAGCAGGAGAAGAATCAATCAAAATAAAATCATATCTCCTTTTCAGCGGCTTGATTTTGTCTTTCAACTCAAAAGGATTTGTTTTTAAATTGTTAAAAATCGTAGACGGAATAACATCAAAATCCGCGAGTTTGTGAATTGAGTCACCGATATTCGCCATTCTGCTGAGAACATGATGCAATGAAACTTCCGGATCAATTATTTTCAGATGAATCCCCAGATTTGGCGACGACAAATTTCCGTCAACCAGAAGAACTCTCTTTTTGATTCCTGAAAGCGCATGCCCGAGAGAAACAACGCTCGATGTCTTCCCTACACCTCCTTTAACACTAACCACACCTATAACTTTCCCCATCGCAAAAAAAGCATTTTCACGTTTAAATATTTTTCAATCCATAAGTTTAAAAATCAAATCTCCAATTATTTAAAGGGAAATTGAGTAGGTGTCTTACCATGTTTAAAAAAACAAAGCCAAAGAAAGAAGAGAAAAAGCCGCAAAAAAAAGAATTGTCTGAAAATGAATTTGAAAAAAGAGTTGTCGAACTCTCGGAAAAAAGTTTCACCTCCGAAAAAATCGGCGAAATGCTGAGAAAAGAGGGCATTCACCCAAAAGAACACGGCAAAAAGATTTCCAAAATACTCAGGGAAAAAAACCTTTATGTAAATCCTGACTTAAAAAATGTCGACGAGAAACTGAAAAGAATCAGGGCTCATTTCGAAAAAAACAAAAACGACAAAAGGGCAATGAGGGAGAGAGAAAGAACTTTTTCCCATTTAAGAAAACTGAAGAAATATTTCAAGATTTCTCAGTAGGCAAATCTGCAAAACATTTAAAACACTAATTCTTTTACCTAAATCATGGAACTTGAGCAGGGAGACGTTGTTTTATGCACTGTTGAAAGAGTAGAAAGGACAATAGTATTCGTAAAAGTCCTGTTTGAAGGAAAAGAGTTGGAAGGAAGCATAACAACAAGCGAGATAGCTGCAGGAAGAATAAGAAACATCCGCGACTATGTTGTTCCGAAAAAGAAAATTATCTGCAAGGTTTTGAGAATTTCCCATAATGGAAATATTGAACTTTCATTAAGGCGTGTTACTCCGAAAGAAACAAAAGAATTGCTGAACAAATACAAGGAAGAAAAAAGCCACCTCAGTTTGCTCAAAAGCATTCTCGGAGAAAAAACCGACAGGATTGTGAAAGAAATAACAAAAACAGACAGTGTGTATGATTTCCTGAACGAAGCCAAAAGCAATTCTTCAAAGCTTGAAAAAATAGCCGGGAAAGAAAATGCAAAAAAGATTGTTGACGCTCTGAAGAGCCAAAAAAAAAGAAAAACAGAAATAAAAAAAGAAATCAAACTAAAAAGCTCGTCCCCCGACGGCTTAATGCTCCTAAAAAAATTATTTGAAAATGTAAAGGGCATTGAAATTAGATATGTTTCCGCGGGAAGATATTCCTTAAAAACAGAATCAGACGATTTGAAAAAAGCCGACAATAAACTTAGAGAGATTATTTCTGAAATTGAAAAAAATGCAAGAAAGCAAAAAATAGAATTTAGCATTTTAGAGAAGTAAAAAATTATCTAATAATTTTCTCGTTGATGAAAAACAAAATCACAAAGCTTAAATAAGAAAAATAATCTTTATTTTTATGGAGGCGACACTTGTTTCCCGCAAGGTTCCGATGAACATTCTGCTGGGAATAATCTTTGATACTTCTTCGAAAAAAATCTTGATTGCAAAAAGGAAAAACCCCTCAAGAATAACCGGATTAACTTGGTGTTTTCCTGGAGGAAGAATAGAACTCAAAAACGTCCGCGAGGATTTGGATGAAGCAATTAAAAAACGACTCAAGGAAAAAACAGGGCTTGATGTTGAAAGTTTGGGCTCTGTATTTGCAGAAGCATATTCCAAGGAAGAAGGGTTGGTTTCAATTTATTATCTCTGCGAAATTATAGGTGGAAAAGAAAAAGTTTGCACCGAGTTCGAAGAATTTCAGTGGATTTCACCCAAAGATATCGGAAAATATTTCAAATCTCTGCACCCTAATCTTGAAGAATACCTTTTAAATCTGGTATGATGGAACATGAAACTTAAAAGATGTGATTCTTGTAAATGCTACACTCTAAAAGATAAATGTCCAAAATGCAATTCTAAAACAAAAGACGCGCATTATAAATTTTTAAAATCAAAATAACCTCTTCTGTTCCTCGACGACAATTTCCCCGTAAGTCCCGTCATAACCCGGCTTTACTTTCAGTTTACCTTCCCTGTTCTTCAAAATCATATCAACAAGTTTCTCATCAAATTTTCTGTTCAGCATTTCTTCTTCTGAAACTTTCAGCAGAACATTAAACTCATTTCCAAAATTCTCAATAAAACTGTTATAAATCTCCCAGCTTTTTTTTGAAGACATGCTTGTGCTAAATCTGAAAGCAATCAGTTCATGCAAAGGAACAAGAAGATAAAACGGCTTCCCGCCTTCCGGCTTGAAACCCTTCGGATTTTTTGCAATTTCCTCCACGCGATAATCAACACCGATTGTCAATGGCTTTTTGCACACAGGACAAATTCCGTTAAGTTTTTTTGTTTCCTCTGGAGAGCAAGAAAAATCACAGTTCCTGTGCCCGTCATAATGATACTTCCCGTAAGCAGGAGGCGTTTCTATTGTTTCTTTTAATCCTTCTCCTGTCCTGATTGCCTTTATCACATTGTCATAACTCAACTCAGGAATATCAAAAATCGTCGCCTCCCTTCCTATTCTCCACGGCCAAAAGCTGTGTGCGTCGCTGAATGAAACAACATTCACTTTTCCCGATGCAACTTCTTCAAATCTCCAAAGCATTGCAGGATCTGCACTCATTCCTGATTCAATTGCATAAACTTTTTCACTCTGCTCTCCAAAACATTCTTTAAGAGAATCAAATCCCGACTTGCTTCCGAACAATCCGAACCAAGGTGTCATGCAATGTGCAGGAATAATTTCTATCTTGTCTTCAATTTCTTTCAAATCCTTCACAAGATTTTCGCAAGTCATTCCAAATATCGGCCTCCCGTCATAATCCAGTCGCCCTTTGCTTCCAAGATATTTTGTAATCTCGTCGGCAATTTTCCTGTTCGGAGCAAAAATCAAAAGATGCACAGCCCTTCTTCCATTATAAGAAAACATCAAGCTAATTTCTGTCTGCCATAAAAACGCAATCTCTCCCTTTTCAGTCCTCAAAATTCCTTTGTCATCTTCCCTAAGTTTTTCGTCAATTTCTTTTCTCCATTCAGGATGCTGAAAATCCCCTGTTCCCATCAAATCAAGCCCTTTAATCTTCCCGTATTTCTCAAGATTATCAATTGTAATATTCTTGCTCGTCGCTCTTGCATAACGCGAATGAATCTGCAAGTCAGCAATTACCTCAACCATTTCCAGAAAAAGAAAAACTGGTTTTTAAGATTTCTCGTGATAATTGCTCCGCGTCAGAATTCTTCACGACGCTCCGCCAAAAAGTTTTAATGCAATAAATTTAATAACAATTTTCAAGAGCGTTTTTTATTAAAAATTTCTTACAGGGTGAGGGGTAAACGATTTTGCGAAGGGCTAATTAAATTATCAAAACCGAGCAGGGTCGCGAGAAGGGGCTCTGGCAGTGGGAATAAGAAAACTTCTGATAAAACTAACCAAATCATCTGCACTTTTAATCCCCCTGCTAAAAGATTTAAATATTTGTGAGCAGATAGAATCAAAACAGAATTAACTTCTTCTCTTCATGCCATAACCAACAGCAACCAATAGCAGAACTATTGCAATGCCAATCCACCACCAAGTTGAACTTCCACCGGCAACAGCAGTTTCTTCCTCTCCCTCTTCAATTTGTCCGGTTGTCCCAACAGCACCTTCTCCTTCAGGAATCAATTCATGAATCTCTACTATCGTAACATCTGCATTTGAGCCAACAATTTCATTAAGTGTAACATGCACATCATAATATCCATCATCGTCTAAGTCCACCTTAGCATCTTCGCCAGGAGCGAGAGAAACCTGAACAGGATCGCTTGCAATTTCAATTGTTACTTTATCTGTTGAAACAGAAACAACACCAACATGATGTGACTCTCCACCAAATGTAAACTGCACTCTGTTGCTGGCTGCTAACTGCCTTGTGTGTCCTTGTTCCAAAACATCTTCAGAAACCGTGTGTGTCACCCATGAAACCGTTCCTGTTCCGCTTCCTCCGCCACTTGGACTGCTACCGGAACCTGCTATTTGATTAACTGTGTATGTTGCTGTGGCATCAGCAGTAAATCCTGCATTATCCACTGCACTGCATGTGAATGTGAATGTTCCTGTATTTGAAGGCGTTCCCACCCCGTCAGGAGATGTTGAAGAAGTTGCCCCGTTCGATGAAGCATTTAATCTTGATGTTGCGTCACTGGTTGAGCATGTACATGGGAAAGAATCTCCTGTCTGAACAGTGCTTGGAGAGCATGCTGCAGTTGCTGTAGGTGCTGTCGTATCTAATGTAATAGCAAGACTGCTATTCAACCTCATGTTGCCAAGGGAGTCATTTACGTATATATTAATAGTATAATTTGCTCCATCGCCACTGAGACTACTGAGTTGGCTTAAGTTTATCTGGTTTGTATTACACCAAAATACTGAAGCACCTGGAAAACCAGAACCATTAATAGGAACTGGCGCACCAGAACCATTAATAGGAACTGTATAGTTTGATCCTCCGTTAATATTAATAAAGCAAAAACTTGTTGAGCCAGTAGCATTTAATCCTCCAGTTGCTTCTGTAATTGAAATGTTTAAAGTAAGATTGTTACTTGCTGTGGTTGTTGTCTTTATGGTTCCGTTAGCATAAGCCACTGCTGTTCCTCCGCTGTAAACAGCAATTGTAGGAGCGGTATTGTCTAGTGTGATGTTGGAGGAACTAGTAAGAGTAGTATTATCATTTATTCCGACTCCAGTGGTATTTGTAAGATTAACCCAAATAGTATAATTAGAAGCGTCTATCACAGCAGTAGTATCCCAAGTTAAATTGAAAACCGTTGCTGCTGCCGCACTTGTCGTAACATTTGTTCCTATTGTAACATTTGTTCCGTTATCAATATACATATACCAAAAGGTTGCATTTGTAAATGCCCAAGTGTTTGAATCCAATGTTGCAGAAAGAACATAAGAAGAGCCAGAAATATTTGCGCTGGCAGCAGGAAACGCAAGAGTAGCTGTGTTTGCCCCAAGAACAAAACTAGCTGACAAAACTACAACTAAAGCAACTGCAAAAACCAAAAACAATGAGCGTGAAATATTCTTTTCCATCTTCATCTCTTTTTTTAAATAAATTTTGTGGTGTTTATAAACTTTTCTTCTGGTTTTCAATTCCAGAAATTAATATCATTAGAAAAGAATAGTTTATAAATCTTTTCCGAAATCTCAAAATCCAAAAAACAAAATTTCTCGACGGGAGAAAACAATTTTTCAGAAAACAAAAATTTATAAACTGAAACCTTGTTTATTTTTCAATGAATGAAAAAACTCTTGTAATGATAAAACCCGACGGCGTAAAACGAGGATTAGTCGGAGAAGTGATAAAAAGATTTGAAGCGAGAAATCTGAAAATAGTCGCTCTTGAAATGTCTCACCCGACGAAAAAGCAAATGGACGCGCATTATCCGAAAGACAAGGCGTGGATTGAAAACCTTGGAAAAAACACTGCGCGAAGTTACGATGAATTCAAAATTCCATCGACGCTGAAAAAGGACTTCGGAACAGATAATCTTTATGAAATAGGGAAAAAAATAAGAGAATGGCTAATTGATTACATGACATCAGACCCGATTGTAAAAATGGTTGTCGAAGGCCCTCATGCAATAAAAATGGTTAGAAAAATTATCGGCTCAACAGTTCCCGCATTCGCTGAAGTCGGAACAATCCGCGGCGACTTCTCAGTTGAATCATCAGATACTGCAAACATAAAAAAACGTGCTGTGAAAAATCTCATTCACGCTTCAGGAAGTGAACAGGAAGCAGAGCATGAAATTAAACATTGGTTTTCTCCCGAAGATATTCACGAATACAAAACACTTCATGATTTGCACGAAGAAAATTATCGGATTGTGTAATTTTTGTTGCATCTCTGTCGCTCGCTTATTTAATTTCTCCGCACTTCGTGCTCAATAGTTAACAAAAACCTCTTCATGTTAAAAATTACTTTAGGGTGGGGGCGGCCAGGGTCGTTGGGAGGGGCATCAAGCACAGAGTCACATGGAGCCGTTGGCGGTGGGAATAAGAAAACCTCCAACAAAAATTAATCAAATTATTTGCACTTCTAATCCCGTCGCTAAAAAAATTCTTTCACGTTAAAACTTGAAATCAATCTCGAGCGCAGTGAGACAAAGTGAGGATTAGGCAAACAGGACTAACTTTTTAAGACAAAACTCCATAATGATTTTAGCCCTCATAGTTTAACGGATAAAATAGCTCGTTGCGGTCGAGCAGCTCGAGGTTCAATTCCTCGTGGGGGCATAATCTTTTATTATGCACACACAAAGCTCTGCTTTTGTAAGTGTAATGAGTAAAATTACAAGTTCCAACCATTAATATTTATACTTCTAAAATTTATGTCTTAAAAACAAACAAAAACACTTAAAAATCTGCCCGACTTAATTGCAGTATGAAGAGAGAGAGAGAGACGAAAGGATTATTAATATGGATTATAATTAGTTTTCTTTTCGGAGTTGTTGCAGGACTTTTAATTGCCTCGTTTATTATTTAAAATCTCCTCGGAGCATCAAACTTCATCCTTAACGCCGGCATCTGTTACATAAAAAACCGTTTCATTGTCAGGAAGATTTGGAGAATCAATTAATTTCCCAACCCTGCTTCCCTGCTTTCCTCTTCGCAAATAAATTCTGTAAGTGCTTGCATGTCCGACGATGTTTCCTCCGACAGCGACAGTAGGATCTCCGAACATTTGCGCAGGGTTCGCCATAACCTGATTCGTGACATAAACAGCCATATTGTATGTTTCTGCAAGGCGCATTAAATCATGAATGTATTTGTTTAATTTATGCTGCCTATCTGCCAAAGTTCCTCTCCCTGCATACTCTGCCCTGAAATGCGCTGTAAGTGAATCAATTATCATGAGTTTTATCGGCTCGCCGTTTTTTATCATCTCGCCGATTTTTTCCAAAAGCAAAATTTGATGGTCGCTATTAAATGCACGTGCAACAAAAATGTTTTTCAAAACTTTTTCAGGATTTGCTCCCATTCCTTCGGCAATTTGTTTTATTCGCGCAGGTCTGAATGTTCCTTCTGTATCAATGAAAACACATTTACCATTCGCGCCGCCTTGCTCAAGAGGCAATTGAACATTTACTGCAAGAGACAAACCAAGCTGTGTTTTTCCTGAACCATAAGCCCCATATGCTTCTGTTATCGCTCTCCCCTCAACACCTTTCCCCCCAAGCAAATCATTAAGATTTTTGCTTCCAGTCGTTATGTAAATAATATTCTCTCTTTTCTTCGCATACTCCATTCCGTCGATGAATTCAAGTTTCATCATTTTCCTCGCTGCCTGAATTGCTTTTCTCGCAACCGCCTCCCCTATTCCTGCCGTCTCAGATAAATCCTTCGGCGACATAACAGCCAAGCTCATTAAATTGTAAATCCCGGCATCTTCAAGTTTCTTCACAGAAGTAGGCCCTATACCCGGAAGGTCACTCAACTGCGGCTCTTTCTCAACGTTATCTTTTTCTTCATCTTCTTTTTTCGCCATGGAAAAAATTACAATCTCCACTATATAAATATTGTTTCAATCAATCACATACTACTAAATTATTTCATAAAACATAAAAACTTAAAAACAAATAAAATCTATCTGAACATGACAAATTTAAGACGGTTAAGACGGCGTGATTTCTTGGAATATTTATTAGTATCTGCAATAGTTCCTGGTTTCGTTGCACGTGAAGTTCTTGCACAGGATTCTTCTGACTCTGAAGACAAGGCATATGCTGAAAAAGCAAAAAAACTTGCTGATTATGTTAATAATGGAATAAGTTTAAATGGAGGAACAGTAGAATACAATGATATAGATGGTGTGACAGGAGGAAAAAGAGCAATAATAAAACTTAATGGAACAGAATATGTCGTTGAATATACTCCTTTAAGAGAAGGTGTCTGGGGAAAACCCACACAAATAACTATTAGAATACTCCCGGGACTTACTCGCAGGTTGTTCACTGATAGAGGCCTTACAGGAAGAACAACCGAAGGTGTTTGGGATAATCAACTTTATATCTCAGATGGTTCTCGTGGCACACAAGAAATCAGGGAAAATTCAAAAGAAGAATATAGGGCAGCACTAGAACTTTTAGTTGATGCTTACGGCAAAAACGGCTCATCTCCGCAAATTGTTGAAAAATAAAACTCCTGCAAATCCTCCCAGCAATCCAAGAAGCAAATCATTCATTGTATCACTTAAATTTCCCTGAAAACTCATTCCTGTAATATAAGTCAGCGAAAATTCAAAAAATTCCCAAAATACTGCGGTTAATCCAACAAGCGAAACGACAAAAACAATTCTTGAAACACTATTCAATTTAAGATAATTTCTTGTTTCAAAATATTTTAGCGAGAAAAAATACGCGAAAGCGACTGAAATTCCGCCGATAACATGCAGAAACATGCCCATCCACTCGCGATTTTCATAAAATCCCATGAACAAAAACAAAAAATTCGTGATTAAAATCGCAATCGGAAAAGCAAAATATTTCAAAATATTTTTCAAATCATTTAAAATCATATGAACAATTTCTCGACGATTTCATCAACATTTATTTCATTTATGTCTTCAATAACAAATTCCGGCTCATTAAAAAACTTATTCATCCTGACATTTCCTATAAAAAACATTTCTCTCCCTAAAACATCCTGCCTCTGCCTTATCAGCAAATCAATATCATCAGGATTTGTAACTCCAAGTTTGTTCAGCGACTCATGAAACAAAACAGTTCTCACAGTAGCTGTGCCGTCGTCAATCACAATATTTATCAAAGCTCTTTTTTCAGGAACAATTTTTCCGTGCGCTTCACAGGTAAAATCACTTCCGCCGTTAATTGCTTTTTTCCTGCACTCGGGACAAACATAAAAAAACCTCGGCTCAAACGTCTGCACAACAAAAGCTCTCGCCTTAACATTGTCCGCAATTTTGAAGTCAGAAATATTTTTCTCTCTTTTTACTCTTTCTGTTTTAACTTCGTTCAAAACTTCATTGCTCATTTTCAAATCAGAAAAACTCCCGAGATGCGCTTCATTGTCTCTTATCGACGCATTAACAATTTCAACTATGCTCCCGTCTGCAATTTTCCCCGTCTCAATCATTTCAATATGGTTTGTATCCCAAAGAACTGTTTTTATGTTCGATGTTTCATCGGCGACAATCAAATTCGCAACCTTGTTTTCCTGCCCGTTTCGCATGAATTTCCTCACAGGAGAAACACCTATAATTTTGCCGACAAAGTTTGCTTTCCTCATCCCGTGAACAAGCTCGTCAATTTTCAGCTTCTCATTTTCAATAACAACTCCCAGTTCAGCAGCAATAATTTGCGCCGCCCCTTCCTTGCTAATCAATCCCGAAATTTTATCAACCTTCGCCTTGACTTTTCCCTCAATCTCGCTTTTCTCCAAACCGGAAATCTTTGAAATAATATTCACCAGTTTTTCATAATTGACCTCACTCATAACTGAAAAAGAAACACTATGTTTTTAAAAATTTACATGCTCAAAAAACTTATAAACAAGCATAATTAAAACAAAACATGGGCGAAATGAACATCAAAATAAAGCTTATGCCTTCCTCGCCGGATGTTAATCTGGAAGAAATAAAAAGCAAGGCAAAGGAACTTGTTGAAAAAGAAAAGGGCAAAAGCGTGAATTTCCAGGAAGAAGAAATTGCATTCGGCTTGAAATCGTTGATTGTATCTTTTATCCTTTCTGAAAACGAGGAACTCGAAATAATTGAAAATAAGCTTTCTGACTTGGACTCTGTAAATTCTGCAGAAATGATTGACATCCGAAGAGCTTTGTAATTTCTGTTGCATCTCTGTCGCTCGCTTATTTATTTCTCCGCACTCTGTACTCGAATTTGTTTTGGCATTAACCAATCCAACCGCATCCTCAAATTTGTTTTTCTTTTAACAATATTTATCAATCGTGAACGCCGATACTAAATCTTGTTAAAGATTTATCTTGGTTTTGGTGAACGCAAATTTCTTGAGGGCAGGCGAGCGACTTCATGGGAAATAATTACTCTTTAAGATTTTTATTAATTAATTTGGTTTTAGGGGCGGGCGGGTGGGAACAATTTAATAAGAAAAAAATCGTGCGAAGCCACGAGTAGATTAGGAACAAATTAAATAAAATAATTTTCAATTAAATATTTAAAACATGAAATTTTCCCAGTAAAATGCTATCTCCTGAACAAACAGAAAAAATAAAACAACAACTGATTCAGCAAATTGGGAATCTTCCCCAAGACAAGCAATCTGCAGCTAAGTCACAAATCCTGTCGATGAATTCAGAGCAACTGGAGGACTTCCTTGAAAAAAATAACATGATACAGCAAGGAGATGGACAGGGACAACAATGCATTTTCTGTTCAATTGTCGCCGGAGAAATTCCAAGCTACAAAATAGGGGAAAACAAGGAAGCTGTTGCTGTTCTTGAATTAAATCCGATTTCAAAAGGACACTCCCTAATAATTCCAAAAATACACGAAGAGCAAATGCAAATTCCAAAAGAAATTCCGGAACTTGTGCAGGAAATAACAGAGAAAATAAAAACTGTCTTAAAGCCAAAAGATGTGAAGGCCTCAACTTCAAAATTATTCAATCACGAAGTAATAAATCTCGTCCCGGTTTACAAAGATGAGACACTTGATTCAGAAAGACACAAGGCAGACAAAAAAGAACTTGAAGAAACTCAAAAAATTCTTGCAGATGTGAAAGTAAAAAAGAAAAAAACTCCATCAAAAAAACCAAGGATAAAAAAAATTAACGCTGATAAAAATAAAATCTGGTTGCCCAAAAGGATTCCCTAACCCAAAACCCCAATCAAGCTAAACCCTAAAAACCAAAGCAAAACAAAAACCAAAAAACTAATCAAGAAAACAGGAACAAAAGGAATTCCCTGCCTGATTTTCACTTCCTTTAGCTTCTTCTGAATTTTTCTTATCTCTTCCCTGCTCAAGCCGTTCCAGTTTGCTTTTATTGTTTCTTTTCCTGCCTTAACATCTTCATAAAGCCAGTCACCTTCTGTAATCTTCTTTGCGGAAATCTTTTTCACAAGACATGCTTCATCAACTGTTTTCGCATAAATGTAAAAATATGGAAAAACAAAAAACAAAATTCCAAAATAAAAAAACACGCTATCAAAGAATCCCAAAACCAATAGAAGCAATCCTGAGATTAAAAAGGAATAAGTTATAATTTTATTTTTTACAAATTGTTTTTTGAATTCATTTCTAAATTCCTTAAAATCTCTTGCTGAAAGAGCAACACTCCACGCAAATCCGTAAGCAGCTCCGGAAAATAAAAAAATCAAAAAGAACAAGGCAAAATTTTCAAGATTGGAAAAGAAACTGTCTGAAAAACCCAAAACAGCTCCGAGAGAAATCATCAGCTTTGCGTCGCCTCCTGCAAACATTCTTCCGTAATAAAGAGCATTTCCCAGAACAAAGAAAATTCCAAGTCCAATCAATCCCTGATAAAAAAATCTTGGGTTGCTTTCAAACAGCGAATAAAAAAATCTAAACCCGAGCGCAAAAATAATCAGCGAAAAACTAATCCAGTTAGAAACCTCGCGCGTTTTCAAATCCTGCGCGCTCGCAAAAGCAATCCAAACAGCTGCAAGGGCAACAAGGAAAATTATTTCAATCATCTCTGGCAAAAACAAAAACAATTAATAAACTTTCCGAGATTTTTGATTTTTCAAATCGCTCGCTTAACTTCTCTCGCTCCGCTCGAATTTGTTTGAGGCATTAATAATAAATTTTTTAGACAACTGAATTTTCTCTTTAACAATTATATCAATCTCGAGCGAAGCGAGGCAAAATTAAACTACTGACTTCTTCTTCTCCCGCCTTTTTTGTAAGGATGTTTTTTTCTTTCCTTCTTTTTATCTTTTCTTTTATTCCGTTTCTGAGAAAAAGCATAATCCATTTTAAATCACTTAAGCAGCAGCCGTGCAAGGCGTGCTTTCAAGCATACCATTATTCAATGTCTGTAAAGTTTTTCCTTCCGCGCAATCTGCTTCGTCAAAAACAATTGTCGCGCAATCAATACTTGGACACGTCTTAACTAAATACTGAGTTTGTTGTTTTGATAAAAAGTTGCATGTAACATCCCTTAAAGTTACGTCCTGCGCCTTCAACTCTCTTGGTATCGAGCAGTAATCATACTGATTGTTTAATGAACACGCAATGTCGCACGCAGAAATAACCTGGTCAACATTTGTTTTTGAAATAAAAGGCACAAATCTGTTCCAGCCGATTGTAAAACCGAGCACAAGTATGACTAAAACAACAACAGCCAGAATAATGAGAATTATCGTATTTACACTCAACTCCTGCGCTCTTTTGTTCATGCTTAAGAATAGACAAATCTGTTTAAAAATGTTTTGCTACTTCCTTTACAAATCTTTATTCTTGGAAAATAAAGTAGCGTTCACTTCGTTCGCTTTATTTGTCCCGCACTCCGTGCTCGATATCATTTGGTTCACTTCGTACTCAATATTTTTAGTAATAATAAAATCTCTAAAAAAATCAATCAAATTATTTGCACTTCTAATCTCCTCGCTAAAAAATCTCTTTGCATTAAAATTCAGCAATCAATCTCGAGCGCAGTGAGACAAATTAATGGTGGGCGAGTGACTTCGTGGTAGAGAGAAATATCTTTAATCAATTGCTCGTGCGAGGTTGCGAGTAGGGCGGGAACAATTTAATAAAAGAAAAAATCGTGCGAAGCCACGAGTAGAGTAGGAACAAATTAAGCAGAATAAATTTTTGTGTGGGATTGTTAACGAACTAATTCAAGGCAACTTATATTCAACATAAATAATTCTTTTTTCCCCCCCAAAACCAAATCCAAAAATCTTATTTTTAGGCAGAGAATAATTTCCGTCAACAACATAAACACCTTCATTTAATTTTCCGGAATAAAAAATATTTCCTTCGCTAACACCGTTAAAAATTTCCATCATGTCTGCCGGATTTTTTCCAAGAGCCAAATGAAAATTTATCTCTTCTCCGAAAGAATTTATTTTCTCAATCATTTGTATTCCTGCAAGTGAATCCCTGAAATCAACATCTGCAAAATAAAAACTAGCCAATGCAAGAGCACAAACTGCAAAAACTCCGACAACTAAAATAAGCGTCGGCAAGTCACCTTTTTTGTTTTTCATTTTTCTTAGCATTTTAAATTGTTACAGTCGGTTTGGAAATTTGTTTGTAAATTTCAAACCTTAGATTTTTATCAATTAAGATTTTCTGGAAAACATTTTCGTGTCTTGCAAAATTTCCGGCATTGGTTCGTTCATTAAGCAAAAAAACAACATCACTTCCAAAAACACCCCTAAAAATCTTCGTTGCAAGTTCATTCTCAAAATTATTCAATCTTCTGTCATTTGACATTTGCTCATTAATTGTCTGCCCGTTGGAATTTTTTGTCTGCAAATATGCAAATAATGACTCTTTTGACAAAATTTCAGACAAGCCATTTGCACTGTCCGGCAAATCAGCAAAACTCATAACTCTCGAACTTCTCGCCAGCAGTGAAGCCGAGTAAATTGAAACAGAAAGAATAACAAAAATTATCAGCGTCGCGACTACCCATGTTATCGTTTCTCCTACCTGTGACTTCTTGTTATGCAACATTTTTCTCCGTCTTTCTCACAACTGATAAAACTTTTATCGTGTATTGCTTCCCGTTTTCATCCAGAGCATAAAAGCTTTTTTCAGAGCATTTTGCAAGTGTCCCGTATTTTTTCTCATCCTGAATTTCGCAAAATGCCTTCAGATTCGCATTTCCTTCAGAAGCCCGTGCAATCAGAACATCTGAATCAAAATCATAAAAATTAACTTCAAGGTAATATTCATCACCGTTGTTTTCTGAAAAATCAAACTCACACTGCTCTTGCAAATTTATTAACGCTTCTTTAATCCCTGAAAGGCACTGTGGAAAAATTGACTCAATAAAACCTTTTTGTGAAATGACATTCTCAACATAATCATCATCGCCTCCTGTTCCCCAACCATTATAAGTTCTTAACGCTGCTTTCCAACCTTTGTATTCAACTCCCGTCTCGGAAAAAACCCTTCCTCCTTTGTATGAATTATATCCCTTGATTAAAACATTTTCAACAGCATAAATTATTCCTGCCTCAAAATTTTCCGGATTTATATTATGGACTTTAGTGTTAACCTGCATGACACCCAAACTTGTTTCTCTTTCATTGCTCAATGACTTTACCTCATCGCTGTTTCCATCACAATAGAGAGGATTGTTATTCCCATCCCTGAAATTTTCGCAATGCTGCAAAGTGCTTTCATGTTCCGCAATCTGAAGAACAAGGCAGTTAAAATTCGCCGCAACACCTTCCCCTTCCACGACTTCATCAATGTTTTCTATTCCCAAATTATTTTTTATGCCCTCAACGATATTGTAAATTTTGTCTCCGATAACTTTCTGGCAATCTTCCTGGCTTGTGCACGCATCTCTTTCAACAGTTTCATAATCAGCAACAACCTCTCCTGAAAAAATATCTGAACTTATTCTTCCGTTTTCAGAAAGGCAGTCCGCAACTTTTCCCGTCATCAAATCCGCCTCAATGTTTCTCACATCATAAGGAAACGAATAAAATGAATAAACCACTGCAAAAATTCCGCCGGCAACAAGTGTCAAAATCGCGAACCAATAAACCGAAATTATTTTGTCAGCGCCTTTTTTGTGCATTTTAATTTACAACAATGACGTACTCTTTAATTGGATTTGAAGAATCATCAGGAAAAATTGAAACATCGGCATCATTGAAAAAACCATAACTGTAACTTCCTTTTTCCCTTAATTTTACTGTAACTTCATTTCCATCCAAAAAAATAATCTTATTTGAACCCATGTTGTTTTTTTCCGCCTCCTTTAAAGCGTCTTCAACATTAATGTGAATTATCATTCCTGATTTTGCAGCATCAATAATCAGCGCGATTTCCTTGGCATATTTTTCTTCCAGGACAGCCGCCCCGCCTGTTTTCGAAAAAATAAACAGCATAAGTATTGAAATAAAAATCATATTAAGAATTATGAACATCACATTCTCAACAAGAATTGCTCCTTGTTTGTTATTTAATCTCAATCTCTTTTGCATTAACAAAAAACACAGATAAAGTTAATAAAAGTTATGTAAGTGTAAGAACTTCTTTGCAATTCAGCGCTTTGAATTTATCTGAATTTGCTTCAACAATCGTAGGCGACATAAACTTGTTCTCAATTCCGTCTCCACTCACAAGAATTCCTCCAATTTCGCTTCCAACATATCCTCCTACTGCAGATGATACTGCAAAAACAAGTGTTGCCCCAATAGCTCCGACATTAACTCCGGGAATAAGAAGAACAACTGTCCCAGCAATCCCCCCCACAGCAGCACCAGCTCCAACCCATTTATATCCCCCTACGCTATTTGTTATTCCCATAATTGTAAAATATTGTTTTCCTAAACTAATATCTCCAAAATGCTGTCCGGTAATTTTTCTAATCTCTTCTATATCATTTGTTTTAAGCAAATATTCCGAGTAAGTTATCTCTTTTCCGGGCATTTTTGTTTTTGAAAGATAATCATAAAAATCATCCTTGCTTATTTTTCCCTCGCTGATTTCAGGAATATTATTCAGAGAATCATCAAATAAAACTTGTGAGCAGATTGAACAATAATTTTCTTCTTTAAAATCATTACCCACATAATTTACTTTTCCCTCGCCAAATTGCCACCAGCAATCAGCCATGTTTTCTGCAAGTGCATCATAAATATTTTCTTCGGTTTTTACTTTTACAATTTTTGGATTTGTAAGCCCTTCGCAATTTCCGTTTTCAGTAATGCATTCATAACTTGTATAACAATTCAGCGAAATTGTTTTTACAGGAAGAGCAGAATTTCCTTTTAAAAAAACAGAATTTCTGCAGAGTTCTTTGTCTGATTCACTCCCCAAATCAAGGCGAAAAAGCAGAAACAAAATAACTGCAAAACTTGCAATTAAAACAATAACTATAACTATCTGTTGCGTCGTAAGTTCTCCTCTTTTTTCAAAAATTTTTTTCTTCATAAAACCCCCGTATGTTTCATCAAAGCATAAATTCCTGCCAAAGCTATTCCAAAAAAAACAATCCAGGTTAAATATTTTATCAAATCTTCAAGATTCATTTTTCCTCGCTTATAAAAATTCCGCTCTCTTTTTTAATTGAAATTGTTGTAAGTTTATCCTTGGTTTTTGCAATTTTTATTTCATCAAACGGCTCAAGATTTTCAACATTCGCGCACGCGCCGTTTTTCAGGCATTGTACGGACTGCCTCTCTTCCCATTTTGAAAATAAATTTCTTATAGGATTATCAAAAACCCTATCGCAAACACAAATGCAGCTTTCTCCAAAACAGGAATTAGGTTTTATTTCTCCTGTAAAACCAAATAAATACCAACCTTCAGGATTCGGCAACACTTGGGTTGCGCTTTCTCCTTCTGCAAGAGAATCCGCATTCTCGACAATTCTTTCAACATCTGCCTTCGCTTGCTTGATTTTTTCCGCGTTTAAATTTGTAAAATACAGCGACGTTAAAAAATAAATCAGAAAAACAAGCGCAATCACAGCTATCACAATCTTCAACGTTTCCTCACCAAGCAAAAACCCTTTTCTATTCATTTTAAAAGCAAAGCCAACAAATTTCCTCCCGGAAGATTTTTGAAAAAACTTGTAATCTGGCTCCCGAAAAAATACAGCCCTGCAATAACAGCAACTATGACAAGAATCCCGAGAATTATTTTTATTATCTGATTTAAAGCAAGTTCCATTTAACTCCTAAACAAAACTTTTAGTTTATCAATTAAAGATATTCCTTTGTCTTTCATAACAAAAATTGCAAACATCAAAACAACAAGGATTGCAACAGCTATAATCAGCCACGGAAGATAATCTGTTATAACCCCTTTTTTCTTTCTCTTTATCCCCATATCTCTAAAAAAGAAAACTTGTTAATAAATGTTATTATGAGAAAAAATTAAGTATTAATTTATTAGCTCAAAAAATTCTCAATTGCATTTTCAATTCTATCTAAAACAGAATTATCCTCACCTGTTGAACCGCTTCCAGTAGTACCCCCACTTCCAGAAGTTCCTGTTATTGATTCATCTCCAGAACCCGATTCATTAAAACTTTCAGGATATTGGAATTCTTCATCAGGAGTTCCGTAAACAATATCATATCCTCCTTCAGAAGATTTTTTTTCATTTATATTTTTAATAACCATCCAACCAAGATAAATACTTCCCAGAACTAAGATAATAATTCCTACTATAACCATAACTGAAGTCCAAGAACTTTTATTGCCTTGATTCATTCTGTTCTGAGATAAGTTTCTTTTGTCCATTTTAAAAATTATAATATCCTAAAACAGTAGGGTCTCCCTCTTGCACTAAAGTACCCATATCTGCTTCATATATATTCTCCCCAATCATTGTTTTTATTTCTTCTTCCGTCTCAATTCCTTGACTATACTGTCCATTTAAACTTACAGCTCTAAGGGACCCAGTTGCCGAATCAAGAGTTCTTTCAAAAGTTATTCCATTCATAACTGTTGAATAATCTTTAATTAGTTGATTCTCTTGAATCTTTTTGCCAGACCAAAAATAAGTAATTGCCTTAGATACTACATCGGGATTAGTAGCACTAGCATATACTGTTCCCCCAGAGTTTCTTAAAAATCTCTCATACACTGAATCAGAATTGGCAACTTTAACAAACTCATCAATAACAACTGTCTCGCCGTTTTTCGTGAAATTAATAACACCATAAGTTACTTTTATTGGCTGTATTTCTCTTACAGTTACTTGTGAACTTAATTGAAAATTTGTCTCATCTGCAGTAACGACTGAAACACCCAAACCATTAATATAATCTGATGTTCCTTCAATAACTTCAACAGGCCACAAAGCCACACCATTTTTCGTAACTCTAATTGTTGAAGCAGTGTCAGATGCAGAAACCAATTCAACTGTGTATTCATTGTTATTAAAATTAATTGTTCTGGAAGAATTGTCAGAACTTAAAGAGATATCCTCGGCACCAACACTTATTATTGCGAATAACTCTGTAGGGGATTCTTCAGCATCTCTAACACTTATCGGCACACCCCCAATATTCCCAAAACCCATTTCACTAATTTCTTCGGTATCACTTGTTCCGGCACTGTTTGTAATCTTTATTACTGCAGAACTATCAGATGCAGAAACTAACTCAATAGTATAATCTTCTCCCCCAAAAGTTATAGAAGTAAATGGATTATAATTACTAGATAAAACTACTTTAGAACCCATCGCTGGAATCCAAGATAGGGGTTCAACTTCTATAGGATTTGCTGTAAACTCTGCTGCATAAAGAATATTAAAATCATCAAAAGTAATAGAATCTCCTCCAGTTAAACAATTCTCAAATGAAAGTTTTTGATTATCAGATGTATATTCTACATTAACTTTTCCGGAATCTCCACTCCCTGAAAAAGAAACATAATATAATCTTCCGTCAATAACAAAAGACCCATATCCTTCGCTTGTAAAAGTAGTATCATAAACATCTCCGCTAGCAAAATCAATAAATTTAACCATATCGTAAGCATAATTAACACCAGTATTATTATAAACCAGAGAAGACCTCAATATCCTTGAATCTTCTGGACTATCTAATACTGCTAAAACAATATAATCGTCTTCATGAGCATCATCTCCTTCTTTGGGAATTAAATTTTTATTTTGATCATTAAGTGTAGAAATTCCCCAGAGAACATTTTCACTTAATGAAGAACACCCGTCAGCATAACCTTCTGTTACTGCCTTGCCTGTTGTTTTGAAAAAATCACCAAATGAAAATGCACTTACAAACACACTAATGCCCAAAACTAAAAACAGAAATAAAAATAACTCTGCAACACCCTTTTCCATAATAATAATAATAATACTTATAAATCTTTTTATCAGGAACTCTTAAGAAATTTTTTTATAAATTCAGCTGTTGTAAAGATCTTGACTTTTTTTTGTTTCCTAAAATCACTGTCATCTGACCAAATTTCTGCATTTAACGAAATCGCGCAAGCCAAAAAAGGAACATCATTTATGTCAACGTCTTTCATTATTTTAATTGCTTCATCAAGATTATTATAAAAATGTTCTGTAGGAACTAGCACAACATTATCCAATAATTTTTTTAGCAGGTTTTTATATTCCTGTTTATCCAATTTAGATTTGCTTAATATTAATCTCCCATGATTATTTAACTCCTCTAGGGAAACTTTAGGGTAATAAAATTCAAATTCAGGATTAATAATCATTTTCCTTGTTATTGAATCTTTTATAAGAGCTGACATTAAAATATTAGTATCAATAACAATTTTCATTTAAGCCCTAACTTTTTAGCAACAGAACTATCTATTTTATCCGCAATCTCTCTTGCATCTTTTTCAGTAAACTTGCTATTCTTAACAATTTCGTCCATTAATTCCAGCTGTTCGAGATTTTTTTGTAATATTTGTCTGACTACCTCGCTCCATCTAATCTCATTATGTTTTTTTAATCTTTTACTTAAATCGTCAGGGATTGCTAATGTTATATTCGCCATAAGAATATGTGAAAACACAGATTTATAAACTTTTACTTTTCAACCCCCAAAATTCCCCAGAACAACTGAAGACAGGAAGAACAATGCAATTGTTGAAATCAAAGCAGTCACAAAGTAAAGTGTAATTCCTTTCATAAGATTTCTTCCGGTCATGTTTGTTGTCTGAAGTTTGTCTTCTCCTGCATCAATTGTTACAAGTGTTCTAGTTAAAATAAAAATTATTTCAATGATGTAAACCCCGATAATTATCTGCAAAAAGTAAGGTGGAATCATTTTTGTCAAATCAAAAATGCTGAGTATGTTCTGGAAATTTCCAATTCCGGTTTCAGCTGTTTCAGCCAAACTTGAAATATTTAGTTTGCTTAAAATAGAAGTTATCATCGCTGCCAAACCGACGACGATTCCGGAAAGCAAAGGAGCAAGGAAAGTCATGTTGCTTTTCATGTCGCTTATGATTTCTGCAAGCATGTCTCTCAGCCGGTTTGTAATCTTGTTTATGTTTTTTACATATTCTGAAATGCTCATCAAGCTTATCGCTGCAATCTTCAGCCCTTTTTTCGCCGACTCGACAAGAACTCTCATGCTCGTAGCAATAAGCTCAGAAGGATAAAAGTTAATTGCCCCTCGCCGTTTGTCAAAAATCGCTTTCTCAACACTCATTCCGTTTTGCCGGATGTTATAATTAACTCTTCTGAAAAAATCCTCTGTAATCAATCCTTTTGATGTTTCCGCAATTCTTCCGAATGCAATTTCAGGAGGCATGCCGTTCCCGATTCTGTTTCCCAGCTGAAACAAAGAATTATTGAATTCTCTTTCAAGCTGTTTTGTCTTTCTTCTTTCCAAAATAAGTTCCTTTGTTTTTCCTGAATAAGACATTGAAAAAAATAATGCAACTCCCAGAGGAATCAGCATGCTCAAAAGCAATGCTCCCACTCCGAAAGGCCCTGAAAATCCGTTGTTATTTTGGAAAATTCCGAACACCTTTTCATTCCCGAAAAATCCCAAGCCCAACTGCGCAAAAGAATAATCTTTCTCTAAACCCAAAATTTCAGGAAGAGGTGTATACTGAAAAACCATCGGCAAAACCCCTATAATCAAAATCGGAAGAACAACTAAAAAAGCAGTTGCATAATAGGAATTGTCTTTGTATCTGTAATAAAAAGGATTCTTTTCAAGAAATTCACTCTCCCCATATCCTCCGGGGCGAAGAAACATTATTCTGTCTGTAAGATAAAAAACAAAAAATGGAATTATCATATTGAACAAAATTAAAACATGATACCACCTCAAATAATCTCCAACCATTGCAGAAGCCAAAGGCAGCAAAGCCAAGCCCAGCGTCGGCAAAACAACTCCGAGCATGTAAACATTTGTCAGAGGACTTCTTACATCATAAGTAAACTTAAGCATCCTGTCATAAACACCGTCGAGAATTACCTGCAGCGACTTTTCAAGTATTGAAATTCTTCTTTCATTATTCGGTTCAAACAAACTGCTCTCAATAAGATGAAATGCTTCAATAAACTCCACATTGTCTCTCCTCCAAATTTCAAGATACCTGTCCAAACTTTCTTTTATCGTCGAAAATCTTCCTACTTCAACATCATAGAAAACTTTTCTGAAATCCAGTGCAAGAGGATACTGCAAATGTCTGGACGCAAACGCGATTGCTTTTTCAAAATTCGGTGTATGCCTCATATAAACAACAACATACAAAATTGCAGGAACCATCTGGCTGCTCGCCTTCAGACGCCACTGATTCGCCAATCTCAGAGGATAACCTTTGAAAAAATAAAACGAAAAAAGTGAAAGCACAATTGTCAAAGAAAAAAATAAAACAGGAAAAGAATAAAGATTTCCCTGAATAAGAACATATGCAAACGAAATAAGCAATCCAAGAATAAAAACTCCGAAAAAAGCCATTATGCTTAAAGTTAATGTCTGCCACGGCTCAACATCAAGATGAATTATTGAAAGCGACTCATTTATTTTGTTTCTGTCTTTTTCAGAAGGATTGATTCTTATCAAGCTTCCCAGCGTCTTGCACCATTTTTCATACCTCGTAAGTTGCGGAGCCATTTCTTCCTTGAATCTTATATATTCCTGGCTGTAACTTGAGACATTTTCCGTATTAATTTCTCCCTCAATTTTCTTTCCATACTTTCTAAGAATATCATCAACACTTGGTTTTCTCGGAGACATTTTCACAATATATTATTTAAAGGATTTTTTAGTTTTAAATAATTCTTTTTTATAAATTCTATAACTTTTCTAGCATATTCTTTGTCAAATTTTTTCCCTTCATAATTAATTTGATTTCTAAATCTTCTCAATTGATCGGTAAATTCAATATCTTTTTCAATAAAACCAATCTTTTGCATAAAAGAAACTTCTGCCTCATGAGCACTGTAACCAAAGGACTTATATCCCTCAAAAGACATTTTTGCCCTGATTAAACACATTAAAATAGAATAACAATCCTCTATAATTTCATTCGAATTATCTTCTTTTAAACCAATTTTTCTGATTAATTCATTTAAATTTCTTTTGCGCCGTTCTGCTTCAAAAACAAGATTTCTGGCTCTTGGAATTTCCTGACTTTGTTTTCTTATTACTCCCTTTTTTAAAAATTCATCAAATGATTTCATAAATCAACACTCCCCGATAAAACTATTCCGTTTAAGATACTGTCTTTTAAATCTTTGTCAGTTATATTTTTAAAAGAAACATAAAAATTAAGATTAATATTCCTCTCCAATTTCTTATGAAACTCTGTTAATTTTACATCTTTTCGTTTTCTTCCTATTATTGCAATATCAATATCTGAATAAACATCATCCTCTCCTTTTGAGTAACTCCCAAAAAGAATTATTGTTGCTCCAGCAAATTCCTTTTCCAAAAAGTCCGCAAATCCAGATTCATATATCTGTTTTAAGTTATCTGCCCTCTTCAACTGAATTGTTTTTTGGTTATCTCTATTTAATTCAATAGCCCATCTTCTTGATTCTCTATCCTGCTCAACCTTGATAATTTCCTGTTTCTCTAATTTTGGAAGAGATTTCATAACTGCTGGTTGAGAGACATCAAGAATTCTTGCAATCCCTCTCTGGTTCAAAGAAAAACCCGCTTTAACAAATAATAATCTTACAATTCCTTGCTGGAGTTTTGTTAACTCTGGTTTATACGAATTTACCATAGTTAATACATATTAACTTAGGTTTATAAATCTTCTTAAATTATAAAAATCAAAAACAATTAATAAACTTTCCGAGATTTTTGATTTTATTAATTGTTCGCACTCCGTGCTCGATATCATTTGGTTCACTTCGTTCACGATATTTTTACAGTATTAATAAAAAATCTGTAAAAAATTAACCAATTAGTGCACTCCTAATCTCCCTGCTAAAAAATCTTTCACATTAAAATTCAATAATCAATCTCGAGCGAGTTTACGAGCGAGACAAATTCAGGGTGGGCGAGTGACTTCGTGGTAGAGAGAAATATCGTTAATCAATTGCTCGTGCGGGGTTGCGAGTAGGGCAGGAAATAAATTAAGCAGAAGAAAACAATTTTCACTTCTTCTTCATAATCTTCAAATAAAAAAGCAATCCTGCTAATCCCACTGCAAACAAAATAATTCCTGCTACATTAGAAACATTTTGCGGCATATTAAAAACAACATCTCCGGTTATTCTTTTTGAAAGAAAAAACATGCCTGAAAAAAAGCTTCCAAGGGAACAAACAAGAATTAATCTCTTTGGAAGTCCGCCTTCTTTTTCTCTTGGTTTTTTGGTTTCAGATTTACTATATTCAGTTCTCCTGCTTCTTCTCGCAGAACTTTCTGACTTCCCAAATTCCGTTTCATATTCTGGTGTTCCTGGAAAAAGTGTTGTAAAAATTCTTCCGGCCATATTCGGATTATATCTCATAGTTTTATCAGCAGGATGCCCCTTATAACCTGTTTCTTTATAATCCCTTGTCTCAGTCATTCTAAATCAAAGATTTTTTATTTTATAAATTTACACCTTCACTTTCTTAACTTCTTCATTAAGCCACTTCTGCCACTCGGGAAAAACTCTTTTGCTCAACGGCAAACCGATTTCTTTTCCGATTTTGTCTGAAATTTTGTGAAAAGCATCATTTGACAAAACAGTGAATCCTGCTTCAAGAATTTTTTCTTTTCCTGTCCTAACAGCAGTGTCCACAATTTCTTTTTTTATCTTTGCTCTTAAAAGAATGTTGTCATAAACAGCATCCCAATTTCCTGCCCATCCGCGAACATTCGAGGCAATGTCTTTTATCACTTCGCTGTCGCCGTTAATCAAATCATCGCTTGCCTCAAGTTCATCTTTTTCAACATTATATTTCAGCAAATCAGAAAAGCCCTTTTCATCAAGAGGGTCTTTCTTCCAGTGTTTCCTCACCTCTGCAAGCTGCAAAACTCTTTTCCACGAATGCAAACCGTCAGGCGACTTTATCGGATTTGCAACAAGAATAACATCTGTCGCCTTGAAACTTGTCGTCGGCACCCCTAAATCATTTACAACTCTGTCAAAAACAGCATAAGGGCTCGCGCCGTGAATTGTTCCTGCAACAACATTTGCCAACGCACCGACACGCATTGCCTCATACAATGCCTTTGCTTCAACACTTCTTACTTCACCGATAATCAAACTGCTGTCACCCAGTCGCAAACTCGTTCTTATTCCGTCGTCCGCACTGACTTCAGTTGTTGTTTTCAGCAGAGCAGAACGAACTTTCATTCTCACAACATCATAATTTAATTTTCTCAATGACTCCATCGGCAGTTCAAGCGAGTCCTCAATCACAATCATTCGGTATTTCGGAATAATTTCCAGCATCAAACTTCCTAGCAAAGATGTCTTTCCTGAACTTCTTGTTCCTGCAACAAGCAAAGTTCTGCTTCCGTCAATCAAAAAACTAAGCAATCCTGCAGCAAGAGGATTTATCATTTTGTTTTTTATGAATAAAGGCAAAGTCCACGGCTCTTCCCTGTGTCTTCTCAAGGCATATGACAAACCGTCAGGAGACAACGGCTTTTGTATGATTGAAATTCTCGCCCTTAAATTTCCAATTTCAAGTTGCGTGTCAAGAATTGGATTCGCTTCATCCAACGGACGTCCTGAAAGCAATCTGAATTTCGCAGCCCAAGAATCAGCATCTTCCTGACTCGGAAGAATATTCGTAAAACATTCGTCATGCTCCTGATGCCGCACAAAAATATTCGTCAGCGGAATCGGCGCGTTCAAAAAAATATCCTGCAATTTTCTGTCCTGCAACAAAATTTCAATCAGCCCAAACCCAATCGTATGTCTCACAAGAATTTTAGCAAGTTTGTTCAGTTCAGAATAATTCAAACTTATTCCTTTCGTCGCCGACAAGTCCTGCAGCAAGTCCTTTGAAATATTCATGAAAACCTGTCTTGTCCTTTCAGTGTCAAGAAATTCCTCTGCTTTCGGCTGATGCTCAATCAAAACACTTCGCGCAAGATTCAATAATTCGTTGTGCTCCTCGCTCAATGAATTCTCAGGCGGAACAATATGATAAATTAATTTTGATTCATTTTTCTTTCTCAAAATCGTCACAAGCGACTCGTCAAATTCTTCCTGAGAAATTTTATATTGATCAATTATTTCCGCATCATCCGGAAGTTCTGAAACCAGTCGTGTAAAAGTAAAATTAGGAATTACATCAGCCCTGAAAATTTTATTGTAAATGTCTCTTCCCCTATGCTCTGTATTCTGAACTGCCTCGCCGATAATTTTTGTTCTTTCAAGAAGCCGTGAAATCTTCTCAAGTAAAAGCAAATAACTTTTCGTGTCAATTTTTGCTCTCGGCTCGGTAATTTTTTCATATCGAATATTATTTTCAATAAGAATTTTCTTCAGTTCATTGTAAGAAGCAACAGGATCTTTTTTGAGCAAATAAAGAAATGAAAAAACATCATTGTATCTTTTTGAAAAAGCGCTTGGATTTCCTACAGCAAGTTTTTCCTGCGACAAGATTCTCTCCTGCCGTATGAGGTAAATGTAAAGTTGCGCAATCTCCAGAAGCATTCCTGTTTCCTTGAAATCATAATTGTAATTTTTCTGCTGCACAAAGACAATTCGCGAAACATTCGGATTTTCAATAAGCGAATCAATCGTCCTTTCCATAACATCAGGAAAATCAGCAATACTGGGAATATAATTCGCGCCAAGATAATTTACATAAAGAACATCTTCTCCCCCTTCTC
Source organism: archaeon (assembly GCA_043810865.1). Classification (GTDB taxonomy): domain Archaea; phylum Nanobdellota; class Nanobdellia; order Pacearchaeales; family GW2011-AR1; genus JBBSYQ01. The sequence goes on from JBDRNS010000010.1 coordinate 30,130, forward strand.
TTTCAACCCTGTAAGCATACAGCGGCTCGTTTTGCTCAAATTGCATTTTCACCTCTTAAGTTCATCCTCAGGAAAAGGGAAAGATGTTTAAAATATTTTGTATTGTAATCTCCCAAAAACCTGCGCTCATCACGGCTAGGTTTTAATTAACGCTCACTTCGTTCACGATATTTTTACAGTATTAATAAAAACCCAACAAAGATTAATCACACGTCTGCACTCCTAATCTCCTCTCTAAAAAATCTCTTCACATTAAAAATTATTTTTTGGTTGGTTGGGTGGGAACAATTTAATAAGAAAAAAATCGTGCGAAGCCACGATTAGGGTGAGAACAAATTAAAAAACAAAATTGTGCAAAATTCCACCACAGAAAACCTTAAATAATGTTTTTAGTGCCTTCAATAAATCTTTTCTTGAAAAATGATGCAATATGAACCAACACAGTATGGAATGTCTTTCCCAGACGGAATTATGTCAGTTCTACCCCCACAAAGTCAGCAAGGAATCAACCCTCATTTTCCATCCCACAATCTTTCCCAGCACAAAGTAAACCATTCAGATATAACTCCTAAACCAAAACCAAAAAAAGAAAAGCCAGAAGGAACAACCAGAAGAAGATTTTTAAGAGATGTCACTACTGCCACGGCAGCAGGAATTGCAGCAGCATTTTTTTATCCAGGCAGATTAAGCGTCCCAGCAGATTACACAAGCTCTGAAATAAGTGAATTGGCATCATATTTCCTAAATCAAAAAATAAAAACCCCAAAAGAGAGATTAGAAGAAGGCATAAAAATAGCTGAACAGGCAGTTGCACAAAGAAAAATTGACAAAGAGATTGCTGATAGTTTTTCAAGTGTCAGAAAATACGCACAGTGTCTGCAAAAATACCCCTTAAGGACTTTTGAAATTCTTGGAGAAAGATGGATAGCAAGAAATCAAAGATTTCTTCCTTTGTCTGTATTGGAAAAAACACTTGATGAAAATCGCGAACTTATTCCTCCTACAAAAGAAATCTTTAATGGATTTCCTCCTTACACTCCCTGGCTCGGATTCGTGGAAGCACACATGCAAACAGATGCCGTATCTGACAAAGGTGCAGTTGGCCCTTACCAATTAATACACAACACAACAATTTCAGTCGGAGGAATAATTGACAAAAAAGCAGGATACGATGAAAGAAAACATCCTTTGCTTGCAGGCGAATTAGCCAGAAGAATTCTTGAGGATAATTTTAAAAGAACCGGAAACAGAGATATCGCTCTCGCAAATTACAACTCAGGAGCATTGCCCCACAGATATCTTACAAACGGAAACTGGAAAAGATACGGGGATAAAATCTCTCTTGAGGGTTATCTTACTTCTCTCGGAGAACTTCTTGAACAAGCACCAATAAACAGGAACATTATTCAGGAGAACATATATTTCATGCTTAAAACAATCGTTGGATTCCCAACAATAATAAAAAAACATTTCCCAGATATATATCATCTTCCTGCTGCAGAACCAAATTCAGAAATACATTTAGTTGACAGAAGAGAAATAGGACAGCACAAAGTAGCAAGCAGGGAAAATCTTTGGAAAATTGCAGGGAGTTATTTCCCAAATGCAACACCTCAATTCATAAAAAACTATATTCCTGAAATAATGAGATATAACAGAATGACTACAACTACAATTCACAAGGGAGAAAAAATAAAACTTCCTGCTCTAAGAAATGCGATTGATATTGCTGGCTCAGAGGGAAGTTCACAAGAAACATTGGCAGAACTAAATCCCCACATCAGAAGATATGATGCTGCTCTTCCTTACAACGCAAAAGTTTTTCTCCCAAAAGCAGCATAATTAAGAACATAACAATTTTAAACTCTCTTAACATTAATTTATCATGGCTGGGGAAAACGATTACCGAGGTGATTACGCAGAATATCAGCAATACCCAAACATGTCAAACATAAAAATGCGCGACATGGAAGAAAAACAAAACATTTTGAAAGAGCGTCTTCTTCTCATAGGACAAAACCTGATTGAAACGAAAGAAATCATGTCTGAGAAAATTCTTGAACTTAAAAAGGACTTAGAAGATATGAAAAATGAAATGGAAAAAATGAAATCATTTCTTGAAACATTTTCATCAGAGGTTTCAAAATTCGCGAAAAAAGATGATTTGGAAATACTTCAAAAACAGGCAAAGATGTTTCAACCGCTTGACTTCGTCAGAAAATCAGAATTAAAAAAACATTTTAAGGAGAACTAAATGGGTGCACTTGAACAAATTCAGCAGATGAGAAGCCAGGGAATTGAAGACGATGAAATAATACAGAAACTTCAGGAGCAGGGCGTCTCACCGAGGGCAATAAATGACGCATTAAATCAGGCGCAGATAAAACAGGCTGTTTCCGGCGAAGAGGAAAATATGGAAGACATTCCTTCTCCGTCAAGCACGCCTTCATACATTCCAAAAACTCAGGAAGTTCCTCAAAATACCCAGCAATATGGTGATTATTATTCCCAAAATTATTACCCTCAGGAAAATTATTCGGAACAGCCATACACCGGAACAGATACCAACACAATAATTGAAATTGCCGAGCAGGTTTTCATGGAAAAAGTCCAGAAAATCCAGGACAAAACTAATGAGCTGAATGAATTCAAAACAATTTCAGAATCAAAAATAAATAACATTTCCGAACGCATAAAAAGAATTGAGGCGATTATGGACAAAATGCAAACAGCAATTCTCGAAAAAATCGGCTCCTACGGCGAAAATTTAAGCAGTATAAAAAAAGAAATGTCCATGATGCAGGATTCATTCGGAAAAATTGTCAACAAAATCCCTGAAAAAAGTGAACGGCATGAAACACTTAAAGAACTAAAAAAAATCTCAGAACATCGTAAAAAACCAGCCCATAAAACAAAAAAGCGAAAATAATTTACACCCGCTCACTTATTAATTTCTCGCACTCCGTGCTCGAATTTACTTTAATATTAATCAATCCATCCGCATCCTCAAGTTTGTTTTTATTTTAACAATATTCATAAATCGTGAACGCCGATACTAAATCTTGTTAAAGATTTATCTTGGTTTTGGTGAACGCAAATTTTGGGGTGGGCGGGCGGGAACAATTTAATAAAAGAAAAAATTGTGCGGGGTCGCAAGAGGAGGGACTAAGTTAAAAAGAATAAAATTTCTGGCTAAAAAAAGTAATCAAATTCCTGCACTTCTACCTCCCTGCTAAAAAATCTTTCACGTTAAAACTTGAAATCAATCTCGAGCGCCGATGCTAAATTCTGAAAGAATTTATCTTGGATTTAGCGAGACAAATTAGGATAGTGGGTAGATTAGGAACAACGTAAGTAAAAATTTCTTAATTAATCCCATGGATCAAAAACCTTATCAACGAAATCTTTTATCTTTGTTTTTGATGATGGTTTTGATGAAGACCAAACCCACATTACTGCAACAAGTATGAAAACAATTATCACAAACGTTCCCCCATACTGCTGCCACCAAAAACTAGGATATGCAAAATCTGTTCCGAATGTCTGCACTAAAATTATCACAACAATAATCAAGCTGATAATAACCATCAAAACTCCTGGCCATTTTCCTTCTTTGTTAAAAAGTCCTACAAGAATCAAAATAATTAAAACAACTGAAAGCCACATTCCCAACCGCGGGAAAATAGTTGCGAAAAAAGTTGAAACAAAATTAAACTGCAAAGCCATCAGCGAAACAGAGACGGCAATAACTGCGTTAATTGCCTTATTGTCGCCGAAAACATTTACCTTTGACAAAACTCCGAAAATAATTGCAAACATGAGAAGAAACGGGAGAACATAAGTAAACACGCCGAGCTGTTCCCATTGTGCAAGAACATTTCCCAAACCCCCGCCCAAAAGCCCAAAACTTTGAAGTAATATCATTTCTCTTTTGAAATTTATTTAACAAAAATTATTGGCAAATATCATTTAAATACATTTCTGATGTTTCCCCTTATCCTCGCTCGCACTTCGTGCTCGCTATCATTTGGTTCACCCCATTCACGATTAATGCAAACTATTAATAAAAATTATTTTAAGAATAATCAAATCATCTGCACTTCTAATCCTCTCGCTAAAAAACATAATTCGTATATCAAAGAAATAAATTTATCTCTGTCAAAACCCTTCACTCTTTTTCCAACCTAAAAATCACCCGCTTTTTCCGCCAGCACTTTTCAAAACCCATGCAAGAGCCAAAGCAATTATGATTATAAAAAGCGCATTTACCCAAAATGTCTGCAGGAATGTGTTCCCGAATAAATTCTCAATTTGACTGATTATGGTCTCATAATTTTCAATAACCCCCGTAGCCCAAAGCACAGCAACCACAACAGCACCAATAACTACAACTCCTGCAGCTACTTTCGCAAGATTGCCTGAAATTTTTACGTCGGTACTGCCGATTGAAAATCCCCACAGCAGCAGGATTACAAAAACAACCACAATTGCAACTGCAAGAAACAAAACCAAACTCTGCACAATATCTCTTGGATAAGCAAAGCCCACAAAAATCAAGCCGATTACAAAGGCAATAAGAGCATTAATCTGTTTTTTATCGTCGCCAAAGATTTTTGTTTTCTCCAGCAATGCAAAAACAATGAAAAAAACCAACAGGAAAGGCAGGATAAATTTCGCAAAAATCCAATTCTGTAATATTGTTTCCTCAGCCATTTTAATTCGTTAAAATGATGATACGAAATTTTAATTTCAGTTCAGCCATTCTTCAGTTAAAATTCAGGAACTTCTTCTAAATCCGATTCAGGACTTGGAAGTGCTGTTTTATTTATGATAAAAACATCACTTATCGCTTTCACAAAGTGATGCGGAATTATAACTCCCCTTGCCCCTGAAATCAATGACATGACGCTGCTTGAAACCTTTATTCTCCACCCGTCTATTTTGTTCTCAGCAAGATTCGCCTCTTCAACTTCTCCAAAATAATCTCCTGAATCAGTATAACCTTTTGTTCCAATGACGTCGGATAATTTTTTTACTCTCATCTTAAAACTATGATAATTTTTGCCCGAGATTATTTAAATACTTTTCCGTTGTGCAAGCGTTATAATAAAATTTGCGATGGTTTTTGAGAATACCCAGGAAAAAGAGCAAAAGTTTAAGACAGATTATTCTTACACGCTTGCTTATTTATTTCTCCCAAACTCCGTGCCCGATACTTTTAATATTAATAAAAAATCTGTAAAAAATTAACCAATTAGTGCACTCCTAATCTCCTCTCTAAAAAATCTTTCACGTTAAAATTCAATAATCAATCTCGAGCGAGTTTACGAGCGAGACAAATTCAGGGTGGGCGGGTGACTTCGTGGTAGAGAGAAATATCGTTAATCAATTGCTCGTGCGGGGTTGCGAGTAGGGCGGGAACAATTTAATAAGAGAAAAAATTGTGCAGTGTCGTGAGGAGGGTGAGAACAAATTAAAAACACAATAAAGTTTATAATAACATTCGTCATTAAAAAACCATGTTCAGCAAAAAAGAAATCATTCCTGTCGTCGCAGTCATTATCATACTGGCTTCAGTGGTAAGTTTCCTGAAGTCAGTCCAGGGTTTTGTTTTCGCACTTGTTTCAATTTTTCTTGTCGTAACAGTAAACATTATTGCAAAAAAGATTTCTGCTTTTTATCTTGACTCTGAAATAGAAATGAAAATTTGGGAAGTTCAAAGATTTGGTTTCAAGCCATGGATGCATTCCAAAAAACCGATAATGGTGGGAATTTTTCTCCCGATAATTCTCGGACTTTTTTCTCTCGGACGCCTTACATGGTTTGCACCTTTGATTTTTGATGTAAAGCCGAAAGTTTATCGTGCTGCAAGAAGATACGGACTTTATTCATTTTCAGAAATGACGGAGGACCATATCGGGCTTATCGCAGCCGCAGGAATTGTCGCGAACATTGTTCTGGGAATTTTGGGATATTTGATTGGTTTCCAGGAATTCGCAAAACTAAATCTTTACTTCGCATTTTTCAACATCCTGCCAATTTCTGATTTGGATGGGAACAAAATTTTCTTTGGAAATTTGATAATGTGGGTCTTCCTCGCAACACTTGTCTCAATAGGAGCCGCATACGCAATTCTTGCACTTTGATTTTTCCAAAAAATATCTTTGTAACCCCTATATCTCTGCTAAAAAACCTCTTCACCTTTAAAATTATTTTTTGGGCGGGCGGGTGGGAACATTTTAATAAGAGCAAAATTTATGTAGGATTACGAGGGGGAGACAATATGAAAAAGAAACCAATAAAAACATCTTTCTTTTTGTTTTGTGATGGAATTTCTTAAAAATCTGAAAAATATTTCTCCAAGGGAATACCAGGAAAAGATTCTTGAAACATGTATGGAAAAAAATTGCCTCATAGTTCTTCCAACCGGCTTGGGAAAAACCCTTATCGCATTAATGCTTTCAATTGAACGATTGTATAAATTTCCCGAAAACAAAATTCTCTTCCTCGCTCCGACGCGCCCGCTGGCAGAACAGCATTTTAATTATTACAAAAAACATCTCCCGGAATTGTTCGCAGAAATGAATTTATTCACCGGCTTTGTATCTGCAGAAAAAAGAAAAAAAATCTGGATTTCCTCAGACATAATTTTTTCAACCCCTCAATGCATCGCAAATGATTTGAAAAATAATCTTTACAATCTTGAAAAGGTTTGCCTGCTGATTGAAGACGAAGCGCATCGCTGTCTGAAAAATTATGATTACAATTACGTAGCAAAAAAATACAAGGAACAATCAGAAAATCAGAGAATAATCGGCATGACAGCAAGTCCCGGAAGCGAAAAGGAAAGAATAAATGAAATTTGCAAAAACCTTTCAATAGAAGAAGTTGAACTGAGAAAAAGGGAAAGCCCCGATGTTAAACCGTATCTCCAGGAACTTGAATTTGAAAAAATACTTGTTGAATTTCCTGAGGAATTTCAGAAAATGAAAAACGCACTTACGGGAATATTTTATTTTTATATTGACGAACTTAAATCGCGAAATCTTCTCTTCACTTTTCCTTCAAAAATAGAACTGATAAAACTTCAGAAGAAAATTTCTTTTTCCCTGACAAAAGTCGGGACAAATTACAATTATATGCTGGGAGCAAGTGCTTGTGCGCAGGCAATAAAACTTCAGCACGCTATTGAACTTCTGGAAACTCAAACACTTGAAAGTTTTCATGGCTATTTGAAAAATCTCGTCGAACAGGCAAGAAAGAAACAAAGCAAAGGCGTGCAAAAACTTGTCCTAAGTCCTGAATTTAATTTCGTATTTGAGTCATCAAATGAGCTTCTTGCAAAAAATATTGAACATCCAAAAGTTGAGAAAATTCTTGAGATTATAAATAATGAAATCAGCAGGAGCAAAAAAGCGAAAATTCTTGTTTTTTCGCAATTTAGGGATACGGCGGCAATAATCTCGGAAAAACTTAATGAAAAAAACATCTTAAGTAAAATTTTCGTCGGGCAGGCAAAAAAAACATCAAACGGGAAAACATCCGGCTTGAATCAAAAAGAGCAGAAAAAAATAATAGATGATTTTTCCGAAGGCAGGATTCAGGTTTTGGTTGCAACATCAATCGGCGAAGAAGGGTTAGATATTCCGGAGGTTAATTCTGTTATTTTCTACGAACCGGTTCCGAGTGCAATTCGCGCAATCCAAAGAGCAGGACGAACAGCACGCCTGATGAAGGGAAAACTCATAATCTTAATAACGAACAAAACGCGCGACGTCGGTTCTTACTATGCCTCGCGAAGCAGGGAAAAGAAAATGCATTCTGCAATTGATTCAATAAAAACAGAAATGAAAAATAAAAATAATAAAGAGGAGAAGCAGAGGACTCTCTAATTTTAATAAACCACAACTATTTTTTCGTCTCTTCCAACAGAACCTGCATAATCTTCACACTCTTCTACTGCCCCATACACCCCTGTATTTTCAAAATTATGAAAATAAGAAAAAGGCGTTCTTGAAGTTCTTGATATAACCTCTCCATTTTCATCAGAAATTCTTAACCTAACCTCTTTAATATCCTCTGGCCCGTTTGCGTCTCCACAATTGGATTCAAAAAGAACAAAATACGGTGCCTTTCCTGTAAGAGATGGAAAAATATCTAAAGTCGCATTAGGAGCATAATTGGGCTCAAAAGAATTTAGGCATCCTGCGGAAACTAAACCAATTATCCCAAGTCCAATAGCTTTAACTCTACTTAAAATTTTTGTTTTTTTCTCCAGATTATTTCTCATTTTATTTAATTCCCATGTGCCTGAATTGTATCTACTGCAACCTCTCCAGGAATACCATGAATATTAAAACATCTTCCAATCACCCCATAAGTTCCAGACATATTAAAAGTCGCAACCATTGTAAGTGAACTGTCCTCTCGGGTATTAATTCTGTGATAATCATCTCCTCTGGTAATTTCTAATTCACTTCTTCTTGTACTTTCCACAGGATTGCATTCCACCCTAATTGCAGTAGTAAACGGAATTGTTCCTTCTCTTTGAGAAAAATACAAAGACGCATTTGGAGTTTGTTCCAAAGTAGCCAGACATCCGCTTATTGCTAAATAAATTCCTGCTCTGCCTATTCCTTTCCATAAAGAAAATCTTCCAGATTTCTTTTCAAGAGTCATAATAATTTTCTGAAAATGAAAGTTTATAAATCTTTCTAATGTTATCACCATACAGGAGTTATATTACTAAACTGTTCTTCCTTTCTCTTTAAAAAAATTCTTATTACCATAGCGACAGTCAAAATAACAGCAACAACTAAAACTCCGATTAAAGTATAAATCCACCAAGGAATATTTAGTTTATTTCCAAAAAATTCAGATGCTTCTTTTTGCTGTTGTCCAAATTGCGATAAAAGTTGAGCATCCATTTCATTCAAAAATTCCTGCAAAGCATCATTATACTCCTCACTGCCTGCCTCAATATCACAATCTTCGCCAGAACAAAGGGCAAATCTTGAAACATCAACCTCTAAAAGCAGTTCATTTTCAGGAGAATAAATCTCTATTTTTTCTGCATTTGGATAATATGGAAGAACTAAAATAACTGGAAAACTGGTAAGCTCGTAACTTCCCGATTCCTCTACGCTCGGAATATAAATCTGATTTCCACTATCATCAAACCAGTCAGGATTTGGAGGAGAACCATAAACAAAAACACTTCCCGGAACCGGAAATTTCATTTCATACAAATTATTTCCGCTTGAAGAAATAATTCTTGAGGTATAATCTCCTTCTTCAGGGTTAGGCAAACCTCCTTTTGAAAGTGCAACATCATCAAAACTTAATACACTTTGATTTGAATTCAAAGAAACAACATAAACATATTGCTCACTTTCACTTTGCGAGTGCAAATTTGTGGATAAAATTACGAATAAGAAAACCATTCCAAAAATTATAAAGTTTGTTTTTTTCATTTTATTTATATTGATTTAATTTATTTTGAATTATATTCTCATTTATTTTTCCGTAGCTGTTTGATAAACCATTATCCCTCATAACTGAATTCCAGCTTGACCTGTATTGAGAGTCAGCATAGTTACAACCAGCATAATCATCAATTAATGAGTTCTTAATCCGAAACATAAAATAATCAAACCCTGTTCCACGCTCATTTCCCAGAGCAAAACGACAGATAGTTCCTGTTTTTTCTATTGGGACTTCATTTTTACAAAAATCATAAATGTTTTCTAAATCATCAACTCCATCTGTAAATCTTCCCTCAATTTTAATTGCTTTTTCAGCACAGGCACAGGAAGGATATTCTTCAGCAAAAGATGAAACAGAATTAGAACCAAAGTAATAATAACCGTAATAATCGTAATCTACTTGTCCAATTAAATTCTTCCAGGGAGAGTAATCTAAAAGATATGATTCGACGCAATTAGCTCCTTGAGAAAGTAAAGAAATTACTTCACTTTTTTCTTCAACATATTCATCAGACAAACTTGTAAAAGCATGTCCAAATTCATGGACAAGAAGAAAAGGATCATGTTCAGCACCATTCCCTAAAATAGCCATCCCCACAGGACTACCAATACCATAAGAACGAAAATCTCTCGCCCCAACCAAAACAGTATAATCCGCATCAGGACATAATAAAGAAGATAAAAGTTTCACATCTACAGGATTTGGTTCAATCACACCCTTAGCAGGATTATTCCAGTAATTAATAGCATCTCCTGCTAAAATATATCTAATATTAAACTTCTCTTTATTTGATTTAAATGGCTCAATAGAAAACAATCCTTTGTTACCATATTCATGCTCATAATCCAATAACTTCGCAATTTTTGGGAAAAATGTCTCCTCGCTAAATTCCCCGTCTCCGATAAATACGATATCTGCTTTGTCCTCTGCACGCCCATTCATTACATATGGGCGACAATAATCTCCCACCACCACGCCAAGATATCTTCTCTGCTCATGGGGAACATCGCACTCAATTACTTCAACATTTCTTGGAGGGTTATTAACAAGAGAACTAAATCCGGCCTCTGTTCTTGGAAGAAAATGTGACTTATCTCCCAAACCCATAAATCTTTTACAAACACCTGCCTTTTCTATATTCGGTGTAATGTCATTTCCATTAATTGTCAAAACATCATAATTAGGCGCATCTGCAGCAGCATAGCCCAAAATAGAAACCTTCCCAGAAACAAACAGCAACAAAACAACTAAAACAAAAACCTCAACACCAAGCAAAAGAAAATAATGTTTTAGTTTTAACTTCCTGAAAATATTTTTGTGTTTTTGTTTCATCTTTAATTAAAAGAATTTCAACTTTTTAAAATTCACTAAATAAATAAATTTTCGTAAATAACCTCTTGAAAAATTCCTTGATGTTTGGAAAACCATTTACAACACTTCCGGTTACAGGAGCATCATAAGCGGGCGCTTCACATACGGAAAAAATTATTTCTGCAGGAGGATTTCTGATAAAAGAATTCCAACCTATTTGTGTTTTCGTCGGGATAAAATGAACCTGATTTCCATTGTTTATAATTTTCTTGCAAACCCCATGAGCATTAATATCTATTGATTGTCCTGCTTCTATTCTGTATCCACTCTCTATGGAATCATCAGGAGATGGAGTTAATCCTACTCCTGGCTGTTCTCCTGGCGGAAAAACTCCGGGTTGCTCTCCTTCAATTAAATCTGCAAGAGATAACCTTCCGCTTCCTTGGGTATCAGAATCATAATTTAATAAATGGATGGCATCTTCTTTTATTTTAATTTTAATTTCCACAGGACTTAAAGAAGGATGTGCTTGCTTCATCAAAGCTGCAGCCCCTGCAACATGCGCTGCCGCCGTCGAACTCCCTGAAAGATAAATATGTTCATCACCCTGACAGAGAATGCTTTGCTGATAAAATACATCTATTAATATCTCAATCAAATTAATGTAAGAACGTGCAGAACATATGTTTTCTCCGGGAGCAACAATATCTGGCTTAGAAAGATAAAGAAATTCAATAATCGGTTTCAAAACAAACCTGTAACCTTCCCACACCAATTCAAATCTTATACTTGTATAGCCAACAGGTCCCCTCGAGCTGGATTGAGGAATCTCATCATCTCTGTTACTGGTTCCAACAGTAATTGCCTTTCTTGCTGTTCCCGGAGAACCTATTGTCTTTGTTTCCGGCCCGTAATTCCCTGCAGATGCAACAACTACAACTCCTGCATCAACAGCATTATCTACTGCTCTCGAAAGAGGATCGTCAGCCCCGCAAAGTTCAGAAATATCCTGTCCGCCGATAACATAATTTTCTGTTCCGAAAATTTGGGAACATGGAACTTGAACAGTTACAAGAAGAACATCCAAATGATCCTCCAAATTCCCGTCTTGATTAGGGTCTACACTTCTCTCAATTGCATTTAAAACATAAGAATAAGAAAGTTGATTCAAAAAAACAGATAATATTGCATTCACATCCCCACTTCCGGGAAGAACGCTATCAGGTGCACCCAAAACCTTATACGCAACAATTTTTGCATCAGGTGCAACTCCTTTCAATACTCCGTTTCCCGCTGCAATTGCAGCAAGATGTGTTCCGTGTCCGATAAAATCTAAAGGATCATTATTATTATCCACAAAATCCCAACTATTAACAATTTTCTCACAATCTCCGTCTAAAACTTCTTCAAAATCACAAGCTCCAAAACTGTCATGAGTATAATCAATACCTGTATCAATTATCCCGATTGTAATTCCTTTTCCCGTAATACAATTTTCTCCGGAAGTTGCACAATCATTTCTGTTTAAATCAAAAGTCCATACTTCATCTGCGAAAATCATCGGAACAGATTCGCTTAGCTGCAATTCAATAAAATAATTTGGATAAACTCCCTTAACTTCGTCCAATTCTTTTAACAATTCTGCCTCTTCTGCTGTGATATTCAACGCAAAACCATTAAGAACATTTTCATATTCACTTAATACATTTAATTCATTTTCATTCGCAACAGCACTCCCAGTTATTGAACTAATTTTTTGCAAAGCATTTTGTCTGAAATTTTCATGTTCATTTTGGATTTTGTTTTTATGAATTTGAAATTTGTCCTCGATGTTTCCGGGAGTTGCAATTTCCAATCTCTTCGGAAGAACAACATTTGCTACATTTACTACAAAATCTCCCACAACACCTCTTCCTGCCCCTACACTAGCACTGACGGACTCTGCCGTTCTAACAGCAAGCGGCTCTTCTTTTAATTCCACAATATACCCCAAAGAAGCATTGCTATAAAACCCCTTTTCAACTAAAGCCCGGTTAATAAGATTCTGGCTTAAATTTCCATTTGATTCAAATACTTGTTGATTTTGATTATTTCCAACTGCATTTTCTTCTGTTTGTCTTGTAAACTTCGCATTGCACAAACTCTGTTCCCACGAACACATGCAATCTATTCCAGAACTGGAACAATCATTTCCGTAAAATTCAAGTGTCTGCTCTGCAACACTGCAAACATCATCTGAACATGAATCTTGATTTGTGTAGTCAGAACAAAAATTCACAGCAGAACAATCAATCTCGGCAGAAACATTAGGCAACAAAACTAATAAAATTACTAAGAACATTAAATTTTTTATTTTCATCTTCCATCTCAATTCTTCAAATTCTCAACCTCTTGTTCAAGTTCTGCAATTCTCACGTTTTGATTTTCAATTTCTGCTTGCTGCTCTTTCATTGCCTCAATTAAAACAGCAACCATATTCCCATACTTGACTGACTTCATTCCCTCGCTGTTTGTAACAACCAACTCAGGAAAGACATTTTCAACATCTTGTGCAATCAAACCAATATTTTCTTCTCCGTTTTCTTTCCAGTTAAACCTTACACCTTTCAGTTCCTGAACTTTTTCCAAAGAATTTTCCAAAACAGCAACATTTTCTTTCAGTCGTGAATCAGAAGAATACAAAAAATCTTTTGCAGAAATTGTGTTACCTATTGTAACATCACCTGTAATAGATGTTCTTATAGCCCTCAGAGTTAGCAAAGGGATGTCTGTAGCACTATGACCCGAGATATAAAGCTCTCTGGTAGCACTGCTTCCGGCATTTGCCGATTGAATATAATTTCTGTCAGAAGTGGAGATTAAATTAAGTGTTCCATAATTATTTCCTCCCCTAATCATAGTTGTGCCTGTGCCTGAAAAAACATCCAAGGCAGTTGAAGGTGTCGCTGTCCCAATACCCACATTTCCATTAAAATAGTTGTTATTTGCATTAAACTGAAATGTTCCAACATTTGCAGTATTTCTTCCTGTAAAATAAACAATACTTGCAGGCCCGCTATCAGCAGAATTTGCATACTGGTGATAAAACCTATCTGAAGAATAAGGGAAAAAATTCGCTCTTCCCGTTCCAGATGCTGAACTCGTAATTCTTAGTCCATCCGAACCAGAAGTCCCTCCCCCTTCCACATGAAGTTTCGCACCAGGACTAATTGTCCC
>JBDRNS010000011.1:0-2103 GCA_043810865.1 archaeon
TTCAATATCATAATCTCCTTTTTCTTCAGGAAGATTTACTCTGTCGCGGACAAGAGCTTTCTTCTCTTTGCTCTCTGCAATATAATATTCAATCAGTGTCCCGTCGTCAATCGGGATTTTCAATGCCTGCATTTTTCTCGCGGCAATAACATGCGGAGAAATTGCCTTGTATTCTGAAAGTGATTTTTTTAATTTCGTCCTGATTATCAGTTCATCTCTCGGAATTCTCCTCCCGCTTAATTCTTTTATAACTCCTTTAACATAATCAACCGCCTTTTTTTCATTTCCGTCATCAAGAACCTGCCTTATAACATTATTTTGCACTTTTCTTGCAAGACGGCACCAGTCCCTCCTCACTGTTTCAAAACCACGGATTTTTAATTTTCCCTTCTTGTCAATAAGAGCATATTTCTTTTTTGCCCCAATGTCTCCTGTTCTTTTTGTAACCCAAATCCCCCTCTTAAAAAATCCTTCAAGCTCAAGTTCCATAATTCCGGGAAGTTCTGAATTCAACTTGTGCAGAAAATCCTCTGTCTGTTTTTCTGTTTTCCCGTTAAGAAGAAATGCAATTGAATCAGTATCAGAATAAATTGTTTTGTAACCCTGATTGTTTATTTTCTCAATCGCATTTTTTATTGCTTCTTTTGCAAAAGCTGCCGTCGCTGCCGCTGCCTCTCTGCAATAATACCTCGCCCCGAAAAAACCCTGATAACCGTAAGACGCGTTCGCTAAAAGTTTGTATGCATTGCTTCTTGCTTTTTTTATCACATCCGGTTTTTCTTTAAGTTCTTTCTTGTATTGTTTTCTCTTCTCAATTATTTCCTTCAGCATCTCAGGAAAAAATCCCTGCTTTTTGCTGAAATGTAATTTCTCTCCCCTTGTTTCTACTGAATAAGAATTCTTCTCCGGCTTTTCAAGAAAAGTTGACTTTGAAAGATTGTAAGTCACAATCACGCTTCCATAACTGCTCGTAAAATCAAAAACAGAAATATTCTCATACAATCCTGGCGTCGGTTCAAAAACAAACGCGCCCTCATACTTTTCCCTCATTCTTCTCTCTCCGATTTCTTCATGAACAGGGCGCTTCTCTGGAATTTCATTAAATTTTTCAAGATTATGTAAAATAAATGCCTCGACATTTTTTGACATTCCGTTTCTTGAAACATCAAAAACCGGCTCCTGCATAACTCTTGCAAATCCCAAAATGTCTGCCCAGAATTTCTGAAAAAGATTGTAAGTCAAAACAGAATCGTGAAGATTATATTCAAAATATTTTTCCCAGTTATTTTTTTGTATTTTTGAAGAATGCTGTATCTTGAAATCTTTTTTCCCCTCGCCAAGAAACTCGTTCGCAACTTCATTTAATGAAAGTGTCTCCGACTGCATGTATTGTGAATAAGCTGTTTGTATAAACTTAAGCAAATCAACATGAACAATTCCGTTAATTTTTCCTGAGGGAAAAATCCCTCTGTGAAACTTAGGGTTTGAATTATCAAGACCAAGCGCAAGTTTTATTTTGTGTTTATCTGCCCGTGCTTTCAGATAAGGCAAATCAAACCCGTCTGAGAAATAGCCGACAAGAAAATCCGGAGAAATTTCCCTCGTGATTTCAACAAACCTTTCAATCATTTCTTTCTCATCTCTGACATATTCAACATAATCTAATTTTCTCGCAACAATAGGACTTTTCCATGTCAAAACTTTTTTCACATTTTCTGAAACAATTGAAATCATCAAAACCTCCCCCTCGCCAATCTTGAAATCATCTGCTTCAATATCATAAGCCATGACTTTCGGCGTGAAATTTTTATCGTCAATTTTTCTTGCTTTCTCCAACCTCACGCAAAAATCAACATCAACAGAATTATCAATTCCCCCAAAGTCCTTTGAATTGTTAAGCATCTCACCTTCAATTTCATACCACTGCAAGGGCAAAATTTTCTTTTCAATTATGTAATGTGTCACAAAACCCAAATCATACCCTCTTCGCCTTTCAATTCCGGGCAAATCCAATCTGTCTGCAATATCATGTAAATCCTTGTAATTCGTCGCGAAAATTTTCAGCGCCCTGACTTTTTTCCCCAGAAAATTCTTCTCATGAAC
>JBDRNS010000012.1:0-24372 GCA_043810865.1 archaeon
CAGTTAAACTTAAAAGTTGGATTTTTGTAGGATTTTGATGGACGAGAACGAGATGATTTCAAGGGAAGCAATTTTGAAAAAAAGCAAAGAACTAGAAGGAATTTCTGTAAAGGGTTATGATTTTAACAAAGGTGTTGATTATGGGGAACTGATGAAAAGTTTTTCTTCGACGGGTTTTCAGGCGAGTCATTTTTGGAAAGCGATTGAAATTACAAGAAAAATGATTGAGGATAAAGTCACGATTTTCCTCGGATGCACTTCAAATTTGATTACCTCCGGTTTGAGGGATGTTATAAGACATCTTGCTGAAAAGAAAAAGATTGATGTTTTTGTTACAACTGCAGGAGGGATTGAAGAGGACTTGATAAAATGTTTTGGAGATTTTAAACTTGGAAAATTTTCAGCTTCGGGAGAGTTGCTGAGAGAAGAAGGAATCAACAGGACAGGAAATATTTTTGTTCCAAATTCAAGATACATAAAATACGAGGAATTTATGATTCCAATTCTTGAAAAGATTTACAAGGAACAGGAAGAAAGCGGGAAGATAATTTCTGTTTCAGAATTCATAAAAATTCTCGGGAGAGAAATTAACAATCCTGAAAGCGTTTTATACTGGTGCTGGAAAAATGATATTGATGTTTATTGTCCTGCGATAACAGACGGAAGCACGGGAGACATGATTCATTTTTTTATGTATAAGCATCCTGATTTTAAAATTGATATCGCTGATGATATTCACAAGTTAAATGAATATACAATCACAAGAAAAAAAACAGGAATGATTCTTTTAGGGAAAGGAATAATGAAGCACCATATTTGCAATGCGAATTTAATGAGGAACGGCGCGGATTATGCTGTTTATATAAATACTGGTGAGGAATGGGACGGCGCGGATTCAAATGCACGCCCTGATGAAGCAGTTTCATGGGGGAAAATGAAAGGCAAAGGAGAAGCGATAAAAGTTTTCGGCGACGCAACAATTCTCTTTCCTTTGCTTGTTGCGGAGACGTGGGGGAGAAGTGAAATTATAGTCCCACCATCCACAGCCCCGCCGCCCACCCCAAAACAAATTAATTAATAATAAAATTCTTTAAGAATAATAATCTCTGCCACGAAGTTGCTCATCCATTCTTAATTTGACTTGCACTTTGTGCCCTATATTTATTTGCTCCGATGACTTTATCTCTTTGATAAGGAAGGTTCTCTGCTAAAAATAATTAATACGTTAACATTTTCTCAACGGAAAAATCTCTTGAAATTGATTTTGGAGTTATATCAATTGTGGGCGGAGCGGACGCAAATGTTTAATGTAAACACTACAAAATAATTTTCCAAAACTTTAAAATAGTTCTTTTGAGTGTCTGTTTTATGCTGACTGAAAAACAGGTTTCTGAAATAAGAGAACATCTTGAGAGAGCGCAAAATCCTGTCTTCTTTTTTGACAATGATGCAGACGGTTTGTGCGCTTTTCTTTTGCTGCAAAGGTTTATTGGGAGGGGCAAAGGAGTTCCTGTGAGAAGTTATCCTGATTTGAGTTTGGATTATCTGAGAAAAATAAATGAACTTAATGCGGATTATATTTTCATACTTGACAAGCCAGAGGTCTCCCGAGAATTTTTCGAAGAAGTTCACAAACTTAATATTCCTGTTGTTTTGGTTGACCATCACGAAATTGAAAAAGAGAAAATTCCTGAGTTTGTAAATTATTATAATCCTGTTTTTAATAACGAGAAGGGAAACGAACCGACAACTTTTTTATGCTATCAGGTCTCACAGAAAACAGAGGATTTGTGGATTGCTGTAATTGGGAGCATTTCTGACGGTTTTGTTCCTGATTTTTACACAACTTTCATGGAAGAAAATCCTGAATTAGCAAAAAAATCCGAGAATGCTTTTGAAATAAGATACAATTCCCAGATTGGAAAAATAATTCACATTCTTAGTTTTGCGCTGAAAGACAGAACGACAAATGTAATCAATATGTTAAGATTTTTGATGAAGGCGAGGAGTCCTTATGATGTTTTACAGGAGAGTAGGGAAAACAAAACAATGCACAAGAGATTTGAACAAATCGACAAAAAATATCGCGCATTGGTTGAGAAAGCGTCGAAGATGGCGAGAAATGACAAGAAAATTTTATTTTTCAAATATTCCGGCGATTTGAGCATAAGCAGCGACTTGTCAAATGAACTTATGTATCGCTTTCCTGAGAAAGTTATTGTTGTCGCTTACATTTCTGGAGTTAAAGCAAATATTTCTGTGCGCGGGAAAAAAATCAGGGAAAAAGTTTTGAAAGTTATTCGGGATTTGGAAAATGCAAGTGGCGGAGGGCATGAAGATGCCGTCGGCGCGCAGGTTAGAGCAGAGGACTTGGATAATTTTAAGAAGAGGTTGGAGGAGATTATTGTGTAAGAAAACTTTATAAAAGCACACACCTTTTCAGGAATACAATGAATACGGCTAAGTTGAGTTTTAATAAGAGGAATTGTTTACTTGGCTTTGCCTTTGTCATTAAATTTGCTTAATTAATCAGATTTCCTTGAGGTCTGAATTGATTGAGATTTTTCTTATTAATTCTGGCTCAGGATTTCTCGAAAAAAGAAAATGAAAAAAAATTCAAAAGAGAAAGAAGAACTTGAAGAGGAACTTAGTTCATTAATGGAAACCACACTTAAATTAGAGAATGAACTTAACGGAGTTATGATTGAAAAGATGAGTTAATTCTTACTTCCCACCGCCAGCACCCCTTCCCTAATTTGTCTTGCTATGCTCGGATTGATGGTGTTATTAATATGCTTCGCGACTTCGCGAAATTATTTTAATTTGTTCCTTATCTCACAACTCGCGCCCCGCCCAACAACCCTGACCGCCCCCACCCTGAGAAATTAATTTTAATTGAAGGATGTTTTTAATTGAAGGGGTTAGGAATTGAAGGAGCCCACTTGAAAGAAATTTTTGTATATTGTTTAATTTAGAATGAAAAACAAATTCAGTAACTTCTTGCAACGTAGACAATTTCTTTAGCCGGCTTGCCGCATATTACACATTTGCCGTTTGGCTTTGATTTTTCGTCAAGGCGCGTTCCGCGAACTTCTGCGCCTGTTTCCTTCTGGATTTTTTCAGCGCAGGAAACTCCTGATTTATCAACAGAGCAAAAACTGCATTTTGCAATCATTCCGTCATTGATTACTTTTTTCATTTCAGAAATATTTTTCACATCATTTATTCTTCCTTCAAAAATCTTGTCTGCTTTTTTAATCAAATTTTTAGTGAATTCTCTTGAGATTTCATTTATTTTTTTGATTAGGTTTTTTTCTTCCACAATTTCTTTTTTGTCCAAATCGCGCCTAAACAGAGTTATTTTTTCTTTTTCCAAGTCCTTCAAACCCAAGTCAATTCTCAGAGGCACGCCTTTCATTTCCCAGTAATTGAATTTTTCTCCCGGGCGTTTTTCAGACAAATCAATTTCAACAGACGTGAACTTTTCAATTTCTTTTTTCAGTGAGTCGGCTTTTTGGAGAAGTTTTTTATTTTCAGAATCAATCGGCACAATCACCACATTTATCGGAGCAATTTCCCACGGGAATTTTAGTCCTTTGTCGTCGCCGTGGACAATTATCACGCTTGCGAAAATTCTTGAGACAGCAGGGCCGTAGCAAGTTGTGTAAGCCGGCTTTTCTTTTCCGTCTTTGTCTTTGTATTTTATGCTGAATGCTTTTGCAAAACTCGGCGAGATTATATGTGTTGACGGCTGCTGAATTACTTTACCGTCGGGGTTTAAGACGTCTGATGCAAATGTTTTTGATGCTCCTGCAAATTTGTCCCATTCAGGACGCTGGAAAAAAATAAACGGCAAACCATAAACATCGTGAAGAACTTCCTTGTTTGTCTGCATATCTTCCTTAACCTGTTTCATCGCGTCTTCTTCTGTTGCGTGCACACAGTGCGTTTCAATCCAGTGGAATTCTCTGCTTCTTAAAAACGGGCGCGTTGCTTTTGTTTCATATCGGAAAACCTGCGCTCTTTGATATGCCTTGAAAGGCAAGTCCTTGTAACTTCTAATCCAGATTGAGAACATTTGATAAAATGCAGTTTCACTTGTAGGACGCAAAGCCAGGCGTTCAGTTAATTTTGTTTTTCCGCCGTGAGTTACCCAAAAGACCTCTGGAGTAAAACCTTTTATGTGTGAAGATTCTTTTTTTAAATTGCTTTCAGGGATTACTGTTGGGAACCAGTATGGCTTGTGCCCTTTTTTTTGCAGAGTTTTTTCAAGGTAATGATACATTTTTTCCATCGACAAAACCGCCCACGGCTGGAAAACAAGGAAACCCTTTACATTGTATCTCAAATCAGCAAGTTCGCAATTCTGAACAACTTGTGTGAACCATTCACTGAAATTTTTATTTCTTTTTGCAGTTATGCCCGGTTTGTTTTTTGACATGAAAGAATTAGTGAAATGTTATTTAAAAATTGTTTCTTGAAATTAATTTATCAATGTTTGATTCAAATTTTCCTGCGCGATTTCGTTTACTGCTTCTTTTATGTAATTTGATTCAAGCGCGAAGCCGAGGTTTTCTCCTCCGCCGATTTTGAAATTATTTATTCCGATTACTTCCCCTTCTGCGTTTATCAACGGGCCTCCTGAGTTTCCGGGGTTGAGAGCAGCGTCCATTTGTATATATGCTTCCAGTCCGTTGCTTCCTTTTCTGTGAACTGCCGAGACAATTCCTTGTGTTGCGGAAAACTGCAAGCCGAGAGGATTTCCTATTGCGATAACTTTTTCGCCTATCTGAACATTATCTGAGTTTCCAAGTTCGAGTGTGTTGTAAGTTCCTGAAATTTTTAACAGTGCAATATCAAGTGTGCTGTCGAAACCTATGAATTGTGCACTTTTTGTTTCCTGCTGGTAAGTTATGGCTATTATTGACGGAGCCAAGTATCCTGAATTGTCTGCAAGAACGTGCGCGTTTGTTACGACGTAACCTGCTGAATCAATTATAAAACCTGTTCCCTGCCCGTAATCAGTTCTGATTGTAACAACTGCGGGAATTGAAGTGTCAATTATTCCAGAGAAATCCTCGCCGACAGATGCCTTTAAATTATTAATTTGCTGATTTAATGAGCCGACTTCTGTGCTTACCAACTGATTTGTTTGGGTTATGCTTTCTGTCAAATCGTTTATTTTTGAGTTTGTGTCCTTTTGCAAGTCGGATATTTTTTGATTTAGCATTTCATATTCTGTTGTTTGCTTTATGAAAAGCAGAGCTATGCTTCCGATTATCATGAGAATTGCGAGCGTGCTGAAACTTCCTATGAGAATTTTGTGGTGTCTTTCAAGAGGCATATTTTATCTAATGTTTTTTTGTTTATTAAGTTTTTGAAACAAAATTTATAAACTTTGTATTCTGAATATTTTCATGAATGTCTGGCATGATATTGATTCAGGGAATGATTTTCCGAAAATTGTAAACGCAGTTGTGGAAATCCCAAAAGATGCGAAGATAAAGTTTGAACTTGACAAAAAGACGGGGCTGATAAAACTTGACAGATTTTTATTCAGCGCGATGCATTATCCTGGCGACTACGGATTTATTCCTCAGACATATTGGGAAGACAATGATCCTCTTGACATAATTATTCTCACAGGAGTTCCTGTTTATCCAGGGGTTTTGGTAAGCGCGAGAGTTATAGGGGTTATTCACATGAATGACAACGGGGAAAGCGATGACAAAATTGTCGCTGTTTATGAAAAAGATCCGAGGTTTACACCTGTGAAATCAATAAAGGACTTGCAGCCGCATTATCTTGAAGAGTTGAGGCATTTTTTTGAGACATATAAGGAACTTGAAAAAAAGAATGTTAAGGTTTTGCAGATTAAGGATAAGGATGAGGCATACAGGGTTTTGAAAAAGAGCAAGGAACTTTACCGGAAAGAGTTTGGGAAATGAACGGGCTTACTAGGAATCGAACCTAGATCGTCGGGGCCGAAACCCGAAATTCTGTCCATTAAACTATAAGCCCATAATAATCAAGAAGAATAATGTTTTTTAAATTAATTGTTTGTTCCCACTGCCACTTCCCTGCCGCCCATCCCAAAACAAATTATTAAAATTTAAAAATTAATTATCTGAATTTACAATCAAATACATTTTTATACAGAATTCTATTCATTTTTAGAATAAAAGAGGCGAAAACCGGAAAATTTAAATTTTCCGTAAAAGCCGTTTTAAGAGGAAAAACGTCTAATGAAATTCGATAAGAGATTTTGGGCGACTGCGTTCACGCTTAGCGGGACGATTGTTGGTGCAGGTATTCTTGGATTGCCCTATGTTTTTTCAAAATCAGGATTTTTAATTGGTTTGTTCTGGCTTTTTGTTCTTGGTTTTGTAATGCTTGTTGTCCATCTTGCGATGGGAGAGGTTGCTTTAAGAACAAAAGACATTCGTCAAATTCCTGGTTATGCAAAAAAATACATCGGAGAAAAAGGAAAACATCTTATGACTTTTGCAATGCTTTTTGGAATTTATTCTGCGCTGATTGCTTATCTTATCGGCGGAGGAGAAAGTTTGTCAAAAATTTTTACAGGCGATTTGAGTTTTTCCGTTTATTTTGCATTGGCTTCTTGGTTTATTCTGACACTGCTTTTAAGAGAAGGATTAAGCGGCTTGAAAAAATTTGAATTATGGGGCGTTACAGGAATTATAATTTTAATTCTTGGGATTTTTATATGGTATTTCCCGCAAGTTGAATTAAGCAATCTGAAAAGTTTTTATCCCTCAAATTTTCTTATCCCTTTTGGTGTTGTTCTTTTTGCAATGCTTGGTTTTACTTCTGTTCCTGAATTAAGACAGATAGTTGTAAAGAGAGAGAAAATCTTGAAGAAAGCAATAATTTACGGAACATTGATTCCTGTTGCACTTTATATTTTGTTCAGCATGATTTTTGTGGGTGTCTTCGGAAACAATGTTCCTGAGGTTGCGACACTTTCTCTCGGGAGCATTGTGGTTGTTTTGGGAGTTTTTACAATGTACACGAGTTATTTTGTTCTGAGCTTTGCGCTGAAAGATATTTTCTTTTTTGATTACAATTTAAGAAACAAAAACATGTCTTTTATTTTCGTTTCACTTATTCCAATAATTATCTACCTCATTGCCGTTTATATAAAGATGGACAGCTTTGTAAAATTTCTGGGGATTGGAGGGGTTGTTTCAGGAGGAATCACAGGCATTCTGATTCTGCTGATGAATTTTAAAGCAAAGAGAAAAGGAAACAGAAAGCCGGAATATTCAATTCCGATGAACTGGCTGATAATTGCAATTTTAAGTTTTGTTTTTATTCTGGGAATTGTTGCGGAATTGTTTCTTGGCTGATTATTTTTTCAATTTTTTTTCAAGGATTTCCTTCGCTGTTTTGTAGTCAGCTCTTTTTTGGGTTTTTTCCATTACTTTTCCGATGAGGAAATTCAGCGCGTTTTCATTTCCTGATTTGAAATCTGAAACAGCTTTTTGGCTTTCTTTTATAACCAAATCAACCTGTTTTTCTATTTCTTTTTCTGATGAAATCCTTGTATGCTTTTTGATTTCTTTTCTTGGAGAAAATGATTTTGGAATGAATTTGTTCAGTATTTCCTTTGCTTTCAGTCCTGTCAGAATATTTTCTTCCACCATTTCAATCAGTTCAATAAAATGCTCAGGGTTTATCTCAACTTCGTGGAGTTCTTTTTTTGCATAATTCAAGACCCTAAGCAATTCTCCTGTAACCCAATAAACTGCGATTTTCGGGTTTATTTTTGACACAATTTTTTCAAAGAATTCCGCAAGTTCGATATTTTTTGTGAGAATTTTCGCGTGCTTTTTCTCAATTTTGTATTTTTTTATTATTTTTCTTACTTTTTCATGAGGCATTTCAGGCAGAGATTTTTTTATTTTGCCAATCCGCGAGGAAATTATTTTTATTGCCGGCAAGTCCGGCTCTGTGATAAATCTGTAATCCTCCGCGAGCTCTTTTGAACGCATTTTAATTGTAACTCCTTTATTCTCGTCGAACATTCTTGTTTCCCTTGTTTTTTGCCCCTCTTTCATTTGCCTTCTTATTTCATAATCCAAAGCGGATTTAACATTGCTCAGAGAATTTATGTTTTTTATTTCAACTCTCTCGCCTTTTTTTTCAGGAAGAGAAATATTTACATCTGCTTTTATTCCGAGATTTTTGTCAATTGCTTTCATGTATTTTAAAGTTGCATTAAGCTGCTTTAGCCATTCAGTTGCCTGCTCTGATGAAGTGAAATCTGGTTCTGTTACAATTTCAATCAATGGGGAGCCGGATTTATTGTAGTCGATTTCCCCTGTTTCAGGATTCCACGCAGCAGGGTCTTCCTCAAGATGCGCTTCTGTAATTCGGATTCCAAGAAATTTTCCCTTAACACCGACGGGAAAAGCGTAAGTTCCTGAGATGGTGCTTTGATATCCTTTTGGCAAATCAGGCCAATTGTAATGTTTTCTTTGCCAGATTAATTCAGGATTAATTTTGCATCCGAGAATAACAGAAATCTGAATTGCTTTTTCAACTGCTGTTTTGTTCGGGAGAAGAGGTTTTGCTCCTGGTTGGGAAGTGCATATCGGGCAGATGTTTGTGTTTGCCTTCGCAAATTTAATGCCGTGAATTGCCTTACATCTGCAGAAAAGTTTTTCTTTCACATCAAGATATCCGTGAATTTCAAGTCCGATTTTTGGCATGCATGAGAAAAGAATACATGATTTATTAAATTATTCAATTTGGCAATTTTCAGGGTTGTATTCCGGAAGCAAAACCCTATCTCCTGCTTCTATACGGTCAGGGTCGGTTATTCTCCATCGTTCTTCTCCCCGACTATTGGTAAGTTCTATAATTTCTTCTTTAATTTTTCTCAAATTTATTCCTGCGATTTGAGGATACTGTGTTTGCATCCAGTGAGCGTAATTGTCCAATACCATTCCGTCTGCAATAATCATCTCTCTTGCGCACGGATAATTTGATAGAAGACGGTTTTGATGCCACTCTTTTGCCAGATAGTTTGAACCAAAAGAAATGGTGCCAATTAAAACTCCTGAGAAAATTATCCTCGATAATTTAGCCATACTATTCTCTTTTTGCCACTTTTATAAATTTTTATTTGCTTCACTATACAATTGAATAAATTTTTATATTGGTTTTTGCTTGTTTTATGATGAAAACTCCCATCTCAAAAGCACAGCCAGGCGATTATGTTGAAGTTCATTTTTCAAAATTAATTTATGAAGGAATCTTGCTGGAGAGTCCGGAGGATGAAAAAGGAATTTTGCTTTTGAAGCTTGATTCAGGGTATGATATTGGGTTTAATAAAAAAGATGTTTTGAAGATTAGGGTTCTGAGAAAATTCAGGGAAGAGAAAAAAGAAAAAGCAGAGATAAAAAAACAGAAGGACAAGCCGACGATTGCGTTGATAATTACTGGGGGAACAATTGCATCGCGTTTGAATCCGAGGAAAGGTGGTGTGGAGCCAATCACAAGTTCTGAGGATTTGTTAAAATATTATCCTGAGATTTTTGAGAGAGTTAATGTTAAGGTTGAAACGCCTTTCATGAAAGCGTCAGAGGACATGGATTTTAAATCCTGGATTGCGATTGCGAAAGTTGTTGAGAAGAATCTAAAAGACGGAAATATTAAAGGAGTTATTGTAACGCACGGGACTGATTTTTTGCACTACACTGCTGCTGCGCTGTCTTTTTTTCTGAGAAATTTAAACAAGCCGGTTGTGCTGACTTACAGCCAGAGGAGCATTGACCGTGCGAGTTCAGATGCAAATTTAAATTTGCAGTGTTCTGCATTGGCTGCTATTAGTGATATTGCAGAAGTAATGCTTGTCGGACATGCGACGATAAATGATGATTTTTGCTATGCACTTCCCGGCGCAAAGGTGAGAAAAATGCATTCATCAAGAAGAGATGCATTCAAGGTTATTAACGGAAAGCCAATTGCGAAAATTGTCTCGAACGTCAATGGCTCTAGGATTGAGGTAATGAACAATTACAATTCTAGAAATTCCCGTCTTCTCCCCACCACCGCTTCCCCACCACCCACCCTTCAAAAAAAAGTTATTAAGAATATGCTGAAATCCTTAACTAATAATAACAAAACAAAACTTGATGCAAAATTTGAACCGAAAGTTGCGCTTGTGAAAATTTATCCGGGACAAAATCCTGAGATTCTGGATTATTATCTTAAGAAAAAATACAAGGGAATTGTTCTGGAATTATCTGGTTTGGGGCATTTGCCTGTCAATGGAAAAAATTCATGGATTAGAAAATTAAAAGAAGTTCAAAAGAAAATTTTCCTTTGTGCGACGACGCAGACAATTTACGGCAGAGTGGATCCTTATGTTTATTCTAACGGCAGAGAAATTTTGAAGACAGGTGTTGTTTATCTCGAAGACATGTTGAGTGAAACAGCGTTGGTGAAACTTGGCTGGGTTTTAGGGCATAGTGAATGGAATAAAAATAAAGAAACAATAAAAGAAAAAATGCTTGAGAATTTTGCAGGTGAAATCAGCGAGAGGTTGGAAGTTGAAAGATAAATTTATAACTTTATTTTTGCTTTTTATTTCATGAACGTTATTTTAATTTTTGTTTGTGTGTGGATTGCATTTATTGCTATGGCTTTTTGGGAGTCCTCTGTTGAAGGCAGAAATGCATGGGATAAGAAAAAGTATGGCTGGAAAATTAAAATGGGCAAATATACTTTTATGACGAGATATCCTTTTTTTGCTGTTTGGGTTATGATTCCTGTTTTGTTATCTCTTCCATTGGTAATTTACGGATGGGACATTAAATTATTTGGCGTTTTAATAAGCGCATTTTTTTCAGGAATAATTATTGAAGATTTTTTTTGGTATGTTGTAAATCCCGTCGTGAAACTTAGGGAGTTTTGGACAAATTTCTCAGATTATTACCCTTGGATAAAGTTAGGAAAAAAGAAAGTAATTCCATTAGGATATGTTGCGGGAATTCTTATTGCATTTGCTTCTTGGTGGTTTATTTGGAGATAGTTATTTTCTTTTTCTGGAAATCATATTTTTAATTTCTCTTAATTCTTTTTGCATGCTTTGAATTTCTTTTTCGGCTTTTCTGTTAACAGCGTAATCATATTGTGCTCTTAGACGATCTTTCTGTGCTTCTCTGTTTTGTGACATAAGAATTATTGGTGCCTGAATTGCAGCGAGGCATGAAAGAACTAAATTAAGAAGTATGAATGGGTAAGGATCCCAAATTTTCCCAAAGAGCAACCAGGATGTATTGACACCCATCCATGAAACAAGGACTACCAGAAAGAAGATTATGAATGCCCAGCTTCCCGCCCATCTTGTCAGTGAATCGGCGGCTTTTTGCCCAAATGTTCTGGGAATCTTGAAAGTCGGGTGCTCTGCTTTCAGAAAATCAATTTTATCAATTAGGTTTAGTTGCTTAGAAAGTTTTTCTCCGCCTCTTTTTTCAGCCATATACCTCTTTGTAAAAGAAAGATTATAAATTTTTGTGTTTGATTGGGTTTTTATTTCTGTAAGATATTTCTTCTTCTATTACGTTCCCACCCGCCCACCCTCATAGAAATTAATTAACAACAGAATTTTTTCACGATTTTTTATCAGGAAATGTTAAGGGATTAAATTGGTTTACCGAGTAATTAATTTATTAAACTCCGCTTTCTTTTTTTAATTATGGAAATTGATTACGGAAAGATTGGGCTGAAATGCGGGTTGGAAATTCACCAGCAACTTGATACAAAAAAATTATTTTGCAACTGCCTTTCATTGCTGAGAAAAGATGAGCCGGATTTTATTGTTAAAAGAAAACTCCATGCTGTTGCCGGTGAACAAGGAAAAGTTGATGTTGCTGCTGCTTACCAGGCAGGACTTGGAAAAGAGTTTTTTTATGAAGGTTACGATACCACCTGTCTTGTTGAACTTGACGAATCGCCGCCAAAGATGATTAATGAAGATGCTCTGAAAATTGCAATTCAAATTTCTGTCATGCTGAATTGCATAATAATTCCTGTGACGCAAATTATGAGGAAGACGGTTATTGACGGTTCAAATACAAGCGGTTTTCAGAGAACAGTTCTTATTGCCCGCGACGGATTTGTTGAAACAAAATTCGGAAAAGTTGGAATTGCGACAGTTTGCCTTGAAGAGGACTCTGCGAGAATTACCGGAAGAGAAGAAGGAAAAGTTGTTTATCGCCTTGATCGCCTGGGAATTCCTTTAATTGAAATAGCGACGAAGCCGGATATAAAAAATCCTGAACAGGCAAAAGAAGTTGCATTGTTTATTGGAAATATTTTGAGAAGTTGCAAAGTTAAACGCGGAATTGGAACAATAAGACAAGATGTTAATGTTTCTGTTAAAAAAGGAGCGAGAATTGAAATAAAGGGAGTGCAGGAACCAGAGCTGATTTTAAAAGCAGTTGAAAAAGAAGCGGAAAGGCAAACGGAATTAATCAATAATAAGAAAGAAGTAAAATCAGAAGTAAGGAAAGTTTTGCTTAACGGGCAAACAGATTTTTTGCGTCCGATGCCCGGTGCTGCGAGAATGTATCCTGAAACAGATTTGCCGTTGCTGAAAATTTCCAGAGAATTTATCAATGAAACAAAAAAAACTATTCCCAAACTGCGAAGAGATGTTGAGAAAGAACTGAAAGGAAAGGGTTTAACGAACGAGATGATAAAATTAATTTTTTCAGGTTATCTTGATGACTTCGAGGAATTACTGAAGTTTTACAAAAAAGAACCGCAACTTGTTGCTAAGATGCTGACTTTGTGGAGAAGAGAGGTGGCGACGAAACTGAACAAAAATGTGGATGAAGTTGAAGATACAATTAACATGGATGTTATGAAAAAATTAGTGCTAGAAATTAAAAAAGGAAATCTTGAGAAGAATCATGTCCGGCAGGTTTTTAATGATTTAATGAAAAATGTTTCTCTTGAAGATGCAATAAAAAAAGAGGAACACGACGGAAGTGAGACAGAGGAAAAAATTCACAACCTGATTAAAGGAAAACCAGGGCTTTCTGCAAATGCTTATATGGGTTTAGTGATGAAAGAATTTAAAAATAAGATTTCCGGAAAAGAAGCTATGGAGATTATTAGGAAATATGTTAAATAGAAAGAATCTGTTTTGTCCCGCCGCCAACCCCCCACCGCCCGCCCCTAAGGAAAATAAATAGTGATAACCCATTTTGTAAATCGTTAGTGTTAAAAACAGAAAAGATTAAAAAGTAATTCTAACGGAAAAATTAATGGAGAATTATTTTCCGGTTTGCAGGGATGAATCTAAGGTTGTTTTATATTGTGTTAATCGCGGAAAGGATTCATGTCCAAGAACATGCAATTATCAAGGCAGGAATGCCAGATTAATGATAAGGAATGTTGAGAAAGACGGGCTTGGCAAGTTGATTCTTGATTTCAAAGCAAAATAGCAAATTATAAAAAAGAAATAATTCTTATTTCCATAAGAGGGGAAAATGGGAAAAGTTACTATCGGCGGAATTGTGCAGACATCTATTGTAACTGCGTTTACCATTGCTGCGGCTTTGATTTGGAAAGATATATTTACAGAGTTTGTTGAGATATTTTTTCCGCAGGATATTTTATTTTACAAATTTATTGCCGCTATTATTGCAACGGTTTTTGTGATTCTTGCTATTTATGTAACTCTGAGGACAGAGCAGGGAGCTGAAGAAATTGTGAGAACAATAAAGAATATGAATAAGGAAAAAAGAAAGAAAATTCTCAGGGAAATAAAAAAGGAAAAAGCAAAGGAAGAACTTAGGAAAGTTAAATGAAGTTATAACTTTGTTCCGACGCCAAGCCCCACCAACTCGCGACCTCGCACGAGCAATTGATTAATGATTTTTCTCTCTACCACGAAGTCGCTCACCCACCACCAAATTTGCGTTCACTTCGTTCACGATTAATCTCTAATTTTAATACGAAGAGATTTTTAGCAGGGAGATTAGAAGTGCAGGAATTTGATTACTTTTTGTTGGATGTTTTCTTATTCCCTCCTACACACCCACAAATAAATCCTAATGAAACCATATGAAAAATAATTTCTCTCTACCATGAAGTCGCTCGCCCATCCCAAACTAAATTAATTATCATTCAATTTTGAAATCCACTACGGAGTTGCTCGCCAACCACTATGAGTTAGTCGATACTTTAACCCTGATTTTAAAAAATAGATATGTTGTTAACAGTTAATGAAATTCGAGCGAAGCGAGACAAATTCCTGAATAAAATAAATTTATAAATTACCTTATTCTTTTAGAGAAATGAATATTGATTTGTCCAAATTAAACAAAAACAGAATTTTAATTGGTGATGTTTTTAAGAAAAAGGCAAAAAGTGCAGAGGTTGTCGGTTGGGTTCATAATACGCGTGAGTTGGGGAGAGTTAAGTTTCTTCTTTTGAAGGACTCTTCAGGAATTATTCAAGTTGTTGCAACTAAAGGAAAAGTTAAGGACGATATTTTTAATTCTTTGAATAAGATTTCAAGAGAGTCATCGGTTTACATAAAAGGGAAAGTTGTTGATTCAAAGCAGGCACCGAATGGTAAGGAAATTATTCCTGATGAAGTTGAAATCATAGCGAAAGCAGACGAACTTCCGATTGATGTTCCTTTTAATCCTAATGATTTGGGAAAAACAGAATTGCCGAAGCGACTGGATTACAGGTTTTTGGACTTGCACAGGAAGAGAATTCAGGCGATTTTCAAAATACAAAGCGAGATTGCGAACGCGTTCAGGGAATATTTTTACAGCAATAATTTTATGGAAGTGTTTTTGCCGTCGATAATTTCAAGTTCAAGCGAGGGGGGAACTGAGTTATTTGAAGCGAAATATTTTGAGAAAAAAGCGTATCTTGCACAATCACCACAGTTATACAAACAAATGCTTGCGTGTTCGCCTGTTGAAAAAGTTTTTACAATTACGCCTGTCTGGAGGGCTGAGAAACATAATACTGTCAGGCATCTAAATGAATCGAGACAGATGGATATTGAAGTTGCATTTGCAGGACAGATGGAGATTATGAAGTATGAAGAGGAAGTTGTGAAACATATTGTCAAGAAAGTTATTGAAAAATGCAAAGATGAAATAAAACTTCTTGAATTGAAATTAAAAGTGCCTAGTGCAAAATACATAAGTTATGATGAAACAGTGAGGATTCTTGGAATGAAATACGGTGAGGATTTAACGCCGGAAGATGAAAGAAAACTTGGGGAGAAATTTCCTGACACGATTGTTTTCGTTCATTCGTGGCCTGTAAAATTGAAACCATTTTATATTATGCCAAAAGGTGAAAATCCAAATGCAGAGTTGAGTGAGGGTTTTGACGCGATTTATCGTGGCTTGGAAATAACTTCAGGGGGACAGAGAATTCACATTCCTGAACTTTTGGAGAAACGGCTGAAAACAAAAGGATTGAATCCGAAGAATTTTAAGAGTTACATAGACAGTTTTAGGTTTGGCGCGCCGCCTCATGCAGGATGGAGCATTGGCTTGGAACGATTGACGCAGTTAATTGTCGAGGAAAAAAATATCCGCGAGGCAGTTTTATTTCCAAGAGACAGGGACAGATTGAGTCCGTAATTATGGTTTATAATCCCTGAAATATTTTTCAAGATGCTCTTTTTGCCAAGGCGATAATTTAATTGTTTTTATTTCAAATGCCCATTTATCTTTTGTTTTTTTCCATTCTCTGTAAGTTACTGAATTTCTATTCCAAAATTCGTTTGCTTTTCTTTTCATGTATTCTTCTCTTTCTTTATGTGGTTTTTTCCCTAAGTCCATTTCAGGTTTTATTTTGATAGGATTGTCTCCGAGAATAACATCATACTTTTTCAGTATTCCTTCAAAAACTTGGGGAGGTTCATTTTGGAAATCTTCAATCTTCCCAGGACCTTTTCCATTTGTATATATAACACAGTGAATAAGAATTTTATTTTCAAATTTTATCGGACCTCTGAAATAGGTGTACATGAAAGAGGGATTCCTTTTGACAAAAGATTTTAATTTTGAAGTTAAATCATTAAGAAATTCGTTTAATGTTTCTTTATATGCCACGAAAAAAGTGTCTACATCTGAGCCAGGGGGAAGTTCTTCTTTTGCACTTCCCGCGATAAATAAACTTCTCACATATTTCTTTGGGACTGATTTTTTTAAGTATTCTCTTAAAACAGAATAAGCTACTTTATTTTTCATGATAATATTAATCCCCGTATATTTATTAAGTTTTTTAAAGTTCTTTTGTTCTTTGATAAAATGAGAATACTTGCAATCGGGGATTATGCCGGGAAACTTCCTGAGAAATTTAAAAACATAGTCCAAAAAGAGAAAATAGATTTGGTTTTATCTAACGGAGATTATTGTCCTTTTTCGCTTAGAAAATTATATTTTAAATATGCTTACAAAAAAGATGTGGATTTTCTTAAAATTATCGGGAAAAAGAAGTATAAAGAATCTGCGCTGAGAGATATCAGTAAAGGAGAAGAAATTGTAAAGAAATTAAACAAATTTTCAGTGCCTGTTTTCAGTGTTTTGGGAAACAATGATTATCCTGCCAATGATGTTGTTGATATGAAAAAATCATGGAAATTTGAATGGGATATTCTGAAGAATTTTGAGAAGGTTTTTAAGAAATACAAGAATGTGAAGAGGATTGATTACACTTATGTTAAATTTGGTGGTTATATTTTTATAGGTGCAAGAGGGCATAGTTATCCTGGAAGAGTTAAAAGCAAGGCATACAAAAAACACAGAAAGATTCTTGAGAAATTATTTAGGAAATTCAGAAAAGAAAACAAAGAGAGAAGAGTTATTTTTCTTTCGCATAATGTTCCTTATGATACCAAACTTGATATAATTAAGGGACTGGAAGCGCATGAAAAAGCCAGAGGAAAACATTATGGTTCAAAACTCATCAGAAGAATTATTGACAAATATCATCCTGTTTTGCATATTGCAGGACATATCGACGAGGGAAGAGGAAAACAAAAACTCGGGAGAACTTTGGCTATAAATTGCGGACCTGCTGATAAGGGTTATGGGGTTATTATTGATATAAATAAGAAAGGAAAAATAAAAACAAAATTTTTAAGATAATTCAGATTTTATTTTTTCCCATATTTCTGATATTTTTTCTTCATGCAGTTCTTTATTTCCTGATTCTAAAAGGACTATTGCAAACTGCAAGTCACGAATTATTCGGTGAACTTTGACTGCCTCTTCATTTATTTCACCATAACTTTCTTTTAGAGCATTTTTTAATTCCTCATCTTCAAAGAATCCCTGTCTGTGCAGTTTGATAAAATCATAATCAGGAGACAATGAGAGTGCAAATTCGAAGTCAATCAATCCCTGTATTTTATATTCTCCCTCAATTTTGTCCACGAAAATGTGCCCTGTCATGAAATCTCCATGAATAAGTGTTGGTTCCTGACAGGAATCAATTTTATCTAAATTTTTTGCAAGATAATGCATGAAGTCCTTTATGAATTCAGGACTTACTGTTTTAAATGCCATGACTCTTGCCAAATCTTTTAATATT
Organism: archaeon; assembly: GCA_043810865.1. Lineage (GTDB taxonomy): Archaea > Nanobdellota > Nanobdellia > Pacearchaeales > GW2011-AR1 > JBBSYQ01. The sequence goes on from JBDRNS010000012.1 coordinate 17,614, forward strand.
TCTGCCAGGAATTCTTTTAGAAATTGGCTGTGCTCTGTTTTTTCTCCCTGACTTCTGAATTCAAATAAATCCTCGCTCATTTCAGTAATTATATTTCCATATTCTCCAACGAATCCGTATTTTGGAAGTTTTATTTTATGGATTTCTGAAAGTAATTTTCCAAGTTCTTTTGTTATTTTTATTTTTTCTTCCTTTGAAAGAAAATCCCAGATAGTATCCAGCCGTTGTCCTTTGAATTTTCCCAAAATCATGTATCCCTCTTTTTCATTTTCCTGAGGGTAATGGAATGCGTAAATTTTCGGAGAGGGAATGTTGTTTGATTGCAATATTTCAATAACATATTTTTCTTTTGCAAGGTTAAATCTTTTGTTTATACTATTCGAAAATCTTATTATTATAATAAACGGGAATTTGTTTATCTCAATGTCATACATGAAATGAGAATATCCTTCTGTAATTCTTTTTATGCTTAAGACATCTGCATCGAATTCTTTTCTTACAATTTCATTTATTCTTTCTTCATGGTTTTCCATTTATACTCCTATAATTTTTGGCAGTTCTTCAAGGGATTTAATTACATTGAAACTTGGAAGGTTTTGTGTTACGCGTTCTTTTAAGTTTCTTCTGATTAGAATTCCATGAGTAACAGGAATGTTATATTCTTTTCTCATTTTTAATACTGGCGCAACATCTTCTGCTTTGTCGCCTATGAAAGATAATTCACTTATTGTTCCCGGGTTTAATCTCTCCATGAGATTTCTTGCTCCCTGATATTTTGATGGTTCTTTTGGGTGAACTGTTTCAACATCCGAGAAGTATTTGTTTAAATCAAAGTAATCTAATTTTTGCTGAGTGTATTCTGTCTTTGATTTGGAAAGCAATACTAATTCGACACCTTCTTTTTTTAATTTGTCAAGTAAATTATAAACTCCATGGTATATTGGCACTTCGCCGTCTTTTAGAGATTGCTCCCATGTTTTTCTGCTCTCTGTGAATTTTGCATCGAAAACATATCTGTTAATACCATAACTTTCTGCGAGCTTATACCAATCGCCTTTGACTTCTTCAGGAGAAATCTCAACCCCTAGTTTTCTAAGAGTATTAGCTACGTCTGTTCTTAACTTTAAACTTGATTGAATTAAAGTTTCATCTAAGTCGAAGATTGCTACCTTTCTCTTTCTTTGTGTTTCATAAGTCATTTTGTTTTGTAATCTTTATTTACTTTATAGTAGTATAATGTTGGATTGTCTTTTTAAGTATATGCCACCCCGTTAGGGGTAAGGTATATAAATAAACAAACATTTTTTTGGCTATTCATGGAAGTTTTTGAAGAACTCGGGATGACGGGGAATGAAAGCAAGGTTTACGAAACGCTTTTGAAATTCGGGAAAATGGCAGCAGGGCAAGTAAGCAAAGAAAGCGGAGTTTCCTACAGCAAGATTTATGATGTCTTGGGAAGTTTGGAGCATAAAGGTTTGGTTAGTGTGATTCCGGAGAAATCAAAAAAATTTGTGCCGAATAATCCTGAAGAAGGGCTAAAAAGTTTGATAGAAGAAAAAGAAAAAGCGATTGAAAAAGCTAAAGAGAAAATGAAGGAAATGAAAAAATTTTATGATGTGAAAGAAAAAAATCCTGTGATTATGGGTATTGGAAGAAATGCATTTTACAAAGTATTGAAGGAGGCAAAAAAAGGGAAGAAATTTGCTTATTCAATAAGATGGGTGTCTGAATGGAGACCTGACTGGGTTGGAGATTTGAAAAAAGTTTTGAAGAAGGGTTTTGACAGCAAGTCCTTGGACAGGTATGATGGGGAAACAGAAAAAAACGTAAAAAAATGGCTGAGAGTTTACAAAGATATAAGGAAGTTTGATAATAAAGGTGTTGCAATGTCTGTAATTGAAGATGAAGTTTTTATTTCGCTGATAAAATCAAATGTAACTTTGCTTATTCGTGACGAGCCGTTTGCAGATGTTATGAAAAGAATGTTTTTGGAGACATATAAAACTGCGGAGAAGATAAAGTAATGAAAAAAGATTTAGAAGGAAAACTTCAGGTTATAAGTGCAACTTTTCTTGGGGGATTTATCCCAATTCTTGCGAGATTTGGCGGAGGGTTAGGGGTTTACGCTTTGACTTTTTTCAGGATTTTTGTAGCAATGTTGTCTTTAGGAATTTTTCTTGGTTTTTCAAAAACAAAATTAGTTCCGCTGAAATATGAGAAATTAAAACTTTTATTTTTTGGGGCAATTCACGGAGTGATTATTCTTTTATATTTTATTGCACTTAATTATATGACAATTTCTGCAGTTGTTTTGTTATTTGCAACTTATCCTATTTGGATGGCAATTCTTTCCAGGTTTATTTTGAAAGAGAAAATTCACAAAAGAGCAATATCTGCAATAATTATAGCTTTTATTGGTGTTATGATAATCTCTTCTCCTGACAGAATCTTTGTTGAAAAGAATTTTATCGGTCCTATTGCAATTCTTATGGCTGCTTTTTTCGCAGCGACTGTTTATGTTTTGTCCAAAACATTCAAAAAATATGACAAGGTTTCTTTGACTTTTTGGCAGAATACTATTGCATTGCCTTTTGTTATTCCTTTACTGTTTATCAATTTTCCAACTTCAATTAATATTGCTGAATTTTTTGTTATAATTTCAATGGGTTCTGTTTTTACTGCATCGCCTTTTGTTCTTGTATATAAAGGACTTCACAAAATCAAAGCACATCAAGGCGGAGTTTTAATGCTGATGGAAGTTTTAGTGCCTATTGTTCTCGCACTTATTATTTTCCGAGAAATTCCCTCTATTAGCATTATTTTTGGAGGTATCTTAGTTCTTATAGGGGCTTATCTTATTGTTTCTTCTAAGCATTAAATTTATTAAATCTCCAAACAATTCTTAATCATGGATTTTTTATTTCACAAAGTTTCTGACGAGGAAAGAGAAGAGATAAAGAAAGAGACGAAGAGAATTCTTGATGATTTTTCCGCTAAACTTGGAAAAGTCGGGAAAGTTTCCGAGTCGCTTGTAGAGAGAAAAGAATTTGAGCGTGAGGAAGGAGAAGGAACAGAATGCGATGAGGATTTCAGAAAAAGATTTTTTGAAAACGCGCCAAACAAGAAAGGAGATTTTATTCTCGGAGAGAAGAAAGGATGGTGACAACACTTCAAAACCTGCAAAAATATCTTGAGAAAATAAAAAAAGAAAACGGAGAGATAAATGCGATTTTGCATTTGCGCGATGAAAATGAGTTAATTGCGCGAGCCAAAGAAATTGATGTGAAAATAAAGAGTGGGAAAGCAGGAAAACTTGCGGGGAAAATAATTGCTGTGAAGTCGTGCATTAATGTTAAGGGATTAATTGCAAATTGTGCATCTAAGACACTGGAGAATTATAAAGCAACTTATGACGCAACTGTTATTGAAAAAATAAAAGATGAAGATGGTTTGATTATCGGCATGACAAACATGGATGAGTTTGCATGCGGCTGGAGCGGAGAGACAAGCGCGTTCGGGCCGACGAGAAATCCTGTAAAATTGGATTTGGTTTCAGGCGGAAGCAGCAGCGGAAGTGCTGCATCTGTAATTGCTGATTTTTGCGACATGGCTTTGGGAAGCGATACAGGCGGAAGCATAAGAGTTCCTGCAAGTCATTGCGGTGTTGTTGGTGTAAAGCCAAGTTATTCAAGTGTTTCACGTTACGGATTAATTGATATGTGTATGAGCTTTGACCAAATCGGGCCTTTGGCGAAAAATGTTTCCGACACTGCTTTATTGCTTTCTGTTATTCAGGGAAAAGATGAAAGAGATTCTATAAGCCAGAATTTTATTCGCCCCACCGCCAGCGCCCCGACCGCCCACCCTAAGAAAATGCTAAAACAAAATCCCAATAAAATTATAAACTTAAATGAAATTGAAAAAATTCCAGGGAATTTGAGAGTAGGTTTGCTGGATTTTCCTGTCAGCGATGAGAGAATAAAAAAAATAATTGAAGAGAAATCTGCAAATGCCGCGAAAAAATACGGGTGGAAAATAGAGAAAATAAAAATTCCTTATCTTGATTTGGCTATTGCTACTTATTATCCAATTGTTTATGTTGAATTTTTTTCAGCAACGAGGAAATTTGACGGGAGAAAATACGGTCTTAAAATTGACGAAGTTGCAGGGCCGGAAGTTTTGAGAAGAATTATCGGCGGAAGTGAAATCAGCAAGGCAGAATATCATGGGAGATATTATTATCAGGCATTAAAGGCAAGAAAATTATTGCAGGATGAATTTGCAAAAGTTTTCAAAAAGTTTGACTGCATAATTTCTCCGACAGTTCCAAAGCTCCCCCACAAAATCGGCGGGAAAATTTCTTCAGAGGAAATGTTTCAGTATGATGCTCTTACATGTCCGATGAATATTGTTGGGAACTGCGCGGTTTCAATTCCTGCAGGAAACATTGAAGGAATTCCTGTTGGTTTGCAGATTGCATGTGACAAATTTCAGGATGCAAAAATGCTGAAGATTGCGAGAAGTTTTGAAAAGTTGAATTAAATTATCTCTTTTAATTAATCCCCCTAAATTTCTCTCGTTCACTTTGTTCGCCCGGATTAATGAATAATTTAACAGAAAAGATTTTTTAGCGGGAGATTGAAAGTGCAGGCATTTGATTAATTTTTGCCAGAGTTTTTTTATTAATATTGTAATAATATCGAGCACGAAGTGCGAGCAAATAAAGCGAGCGAAGCGAGCGTTAAAACATCAATAATCTTTAAAAATCGTTCTTGTTTCAGAAAAGTATGAAGATTGATGGTATTGAGATTAAATGGCTGGGGCATGCCGGCTTTTTAATAAAAAATTCAAAAATAATTTATGTGGATCCTTACAACATAAAAGAAACAGAAGAGAAAGCTGACGTGATTTTGATAACGCATAGCCATTATGACCACTGTAGTTTTGCGGATATAAAAAAAATAATAAAAGAAGGAACAAAAATTATTCTTCCTGCCGACTGCCAGAGCAAAGTTGCGAAATCCGATGTTCCTGTTAATATTGAAATTATAGAGCCGTTTCAGGAAAAAGATTTTGGCGATTTGAAAGTTTCAACTATTCCCGCTTACAATACAGACAAGACATTTCATCCGAAAGAAGAGGGCTGGGTTGGATATCTTTTGAAGATGAATGGTGTTGTGATTTATCATGCGGGAGACACTGATAAGATAAATGAAATGCAAACTCTTACAGGGCACAAGCAGGCAAACAAAAAACTTATTGCACTTCTTCCTGTCGGCGGAAGGTATACGATGACTGCAGAAGAGGCAGCGGAGGCGGCGAAAATAATCAAGCCCTATCTTGCGATTCCAATGCATTACGGAACAATAATCGGGACAGAAGAAGACGCGAAAGAATTTGTAAATTTGTGCAAAGAGGAAAATATTAACGCTGAAATTCTTGAGAAAGAATGATTTTATTATTTTAGAGAGATAGCAAATTTATTTAAAGAAGAAACAGTTTACTTTTTCATATAATTTATCCGTTGGGGGACGAATAAATTGCGTGAATTCTTATATTAGTTAGAAGTGCGTAATATATAAATCTTTCGGAGAAAAGAGATGTATATATCTTCTAACAATAAAAATTAAAAACCCTCTCTGAATTTAATTCAGAACATAATCGGTGAAAGGAGGTTAATATGGTATTAGATTTCGCAAAAGAAGCAATTGAAAACTCATCAACACACAGCATCAACTTTGACGAATTGAAAGCAGGAAAAGCAAACATATGCGTAGTTGGGTGTGGTGGTATGGGTGCTAATGCAATTACATGGCTTTACAACAAAGGAATCCAGGGAGCAACTGTTTATGCTGCAAATACAGATGCACTTCATCTTAGTGTTACAAAGGCAGACCACAAGATTTTGATTGGAAAAGAACTTACAAGAGGATTGGGTGCAGGAGGAAAGCCGCAGACAGGAAGAGAAGCAGCGAAGGAAGCAATTGTTGACATAAAGAAAGCTGTCTCAGGCGCTGATATGGTTTTTGTCGTAGCTGGTTTGGGCGGAGGAACAGGAACAGGAAGTGCTCCTGTAGTCGCGCAGCTTGCAAAAGAAACCGGAGCAGTTGTTATCGGTGTTGTAACCATGCCTTTTGAATCAGAGAAAGCAAGAATTGACAAAGCAGAATTTGGATTGCAGGAATTAAGAGAAGTAACAGATACATGCATTGTTCTTGACAACAATCGACTTGTTGATATTGCAGGACAGCTGCCAATAGAACAGGCATTTGCAGTCGCAAACGAATTAATCAGCACAATGATTAAAGGAATTGTTGAGACAATCATTCTTCCAAGTTTGATTAATCTTGACTATGCAGACGTTTCTGCTATTATGAAAGGCGGAGGTGTTGCTGTTATAGGGATTGGAGAAGACAACTCGTCTGACAGAGTTAATGAGGCAGTAAAACAGGCACTTTCACATCCTTTGCTTGATGTTGATTACGAAGGCGCAAACGGAGCACTTATACACATTACCTGCGGAAATGACTTAAAGCTTGAAGAGTTTGATACAATCGGAAGAGCAATTTCAGAGCATCTTCATCCTGAAGCACAGGTGATAATCGGCGCAAGAATCAATAAGGATTTCGTCGGAAAAGTCAGAGTTATAACAATAATGACTGGAGTAAGATCTCCTTATGTTCTTGGAAAAACAGCTGAGGAACATGCACTCCCTGTATCAAAGGAAATTTCCGACTTGGGAATTGAAGTGTGGAGATA